>NZ_SGTV01000028.1:0-43261 GCF_005435035.1 Halorubrum sp. SD690R
GGGAAGGCGGAGCGCGGTTCAGTCGATGAAGCCGAGCGTCTCCTCGATGCGGCCGAGCTCCGGTCCGGTCGTGTCGTCACCGACGACGTACCCTTCGTCGGTGGCGAGGAGGCCGGAGCCGACGAGCGGCGCGCCGTAGTTGATGGTGCCGAGGTCGGCGCGGACGTCGAGCGCCTCCTCGACCGCTTGAAGCTCCGACTCCGTCGACTGTGGATGACACAGCACGCCCGTGTCGTTGGCGACCGCCGCGGTTCCGACCGTCCGGACGTCCCCGAGATCGCCCCGGGTCACGGGAACGTCGAGCGCGTCTTTGATCGTCCGGATCGATTCGCGCGAGAGGTCCGGGTGGACGTACGCGCCGTAGTCGTTCGCGAGGACGACGTTCCCGGCGGCGTTGATCTCGCCCGGGAGTTCGCGCACCGGGACGCCGGCGGCGTCCGCGATCCGCTCCTTCTCGCGCTCGGTCGCGCGCGAGGAGACGAGGATCCCGTTCTCGTTGCCCGTCGCGAGGGATCCGACCGTGTTGGACCTCCCGACCGTCGTCAGCAGCGGCTCCGCGCCGAGTTCCGCCCCGAGGTCCTCGGCGAGCGCCTCGTCGACGTCCGGTCGGATCAACAGGAGGTCGTCGACGGCGCGGGCGAACACGCCCACGTACGACGAGCCGGTGAAGGTCGCCCGTAACACGTTACTCGGCGTGCTCGGCCTCGACGACCGGTTCGCCGTCCTCGACGAACCGAGCCGCGCGGACCCGCACCGTGCTGGGCGGGTTCTGGCGCCCGTTCGCCCAGACGGCCTCGTTGACGGAGCCGTCGATGATCACGTCGCCCTCGTCGACGGAGAAGTGCTTCGCGAGGTGCTGCCGCGTGATCTTCATCGCGTAGTCGGCGCGCTGCTGGACGGGCTTCTCCTTGGCGTCGCGGAGCGGGACGGTGACGACGCGCTCCTCGAAGTCGTTCGTCGACATTTACTCGTCCAGGTCGTTCCGGCGCCAGTTGCGCCGCTTGGGGTTTCGCGTCACGTTCATGTCCGTCTTCATCATGACCCACGCGGGGACGCGGGTGTTCTGGCGCTCCGCCTTCGCCAGACGCTTCTTTTGAGCCTTCGACTTGTCTCCCATAGTGGCGCACACTTTCCGCGGGGCGCATAAAACCCCTTCCATACGGGTCGCGCGAGGCGCCCGTGAGTCCCCGCTCCGTCCGGGGCCTCCCCCTCGCGGCCACTACAGTTCCCGTTCGGCGACCCCCATGTAGATCCGACGACAGCGGTCGAGGGCTTCCAGGCTCGCGCTCTCAGTGTCGGTGTGTGCCTCGCCCGGCTCGGAGGCCCCGCAGACGAGACAGTCGGTCCCCGCCCCCGCGAGCCAGCCGGCGTCGGTCGCGTGCGGCTTGGTGACGTGTTCGGGCGCGTCGAAGCCCGACTCATCGTGGACTGCGCGGGCGACGTCGAGGGCGGCGTCCGCGAACGCCGCGTCGCCGCAGGCCATCGGCGGGAGGTCCTGATCGACGACGAGCTCGACCCCGGCCGTCGCGTCGGCGACGCCAGCCAGATCGGCTCGGTCGCCCGGAACGGTACGCTCGTCGACGGTCGCCTCGCAGCGCTCCGGGATCACGTTCCACGTCTCGCCGCCGTCGACGATCGTGACCGCCAGCGACCCCGACACGTCGTTCCCGAGGACCGTCGCCTCCGGGGCGTCGAGCCCGCGGACCGCGTCGATCGCGTCGCAGGCGCGGTAGATCGCGTTCTCGCCCGCCTCCGGCTCCGAGGCGTGGGCCGCCTCCCCGTGCGCGACGAGCCGCGACCCGCGGCGGCCGCGGTGGGCGACGGCGACGTCCGTCACGCCCGGCTTCGAGTAGTTCGTCGACCCCTCGGCGACGACCGCGCGTTCCGGGGCGAACCCCGCGTCGATCGCGTGGCGAGCCCCGTCGCCGCCGACCTCCTCGCCGACGAAGGAGGCGAAGATCAGCTCCCTGCCCTCCGGCGGCGTCGCGTCCCGGAACGCGAGCATCGCGGCCGCGACCGACCCCTTCATGTCGGCCGTGCCGCGGCCGTAGATCCGACCGTCGCGCCGCTCGATGACGTACTCGCCCTCCGTCCCCTCGCCGGCCGTCTGTTCGGGCGCGGGCGGGACGACGTCGTGGTGGCCGACGAGCGCGAGCGAGTCGGCATCGGGGTCGTCGGTCGCGCCCCTGACCGCGAGCACGTTGCCGGCGTCGTCGCGCTCGACGGTCGCGTCCGTCTCCGCGCGCAGCCACTCCTCGATCGCGTCGCCCGCTGCCGTCTCGTCCTCGTGCGATGGGATCGAGACGAGCCGCTCGGTGAGGTCCGCGAGTTCGTCCATGGACTCAGTGACGGCCGTCGCCGCATAAGCGCGTCCCTCACGTCGGGCGCGGCGAGCGCGGGCCCCGGAGCGGGCCGGCGCTCAGGTCGTGAACAGCTCCGTGTCGTCGGGCACCGCGAACAGCCCGAGCCGGACCCCGGCGTCGAGCCAGCCGTAGCCGTACGAGTAGGAGGCGAGCGCGTTCACCGGGTCGCCGTCGTCGCGGAAGTGGCGGCCGTCGTCGAGGTACGACTCCGCCATCTCGGTCACGTCCGCCGCGGCCTCGCCCAGCGGCGTGTCCGCCGGCGGGCGCGGCTCCGCGACGGCCAGCGCGTCCGCGAGCATCCGCTCGTAGCGGTCCGTCTTCTCCTCAAGATCGGCGGGCATGTCAGAGCGTTCCGTCGGGCGGACAAAAGCGGTCGGGTATTTTTGCGCTCGCGACCCGTTACACTGGACTGATGAAGTCCCGCCCTCCCGCAGGAGGCCGATCGGCCCTCGCCCTCGTGGTCGCGACGAACCTCCTCCCGCTCGCCGGCGTCGTCGGGTTCGGCTGGCGCGTCGGTGAACTGCTCGCGGTGTATTGGATAGAGGTCGCCGCCCTCGTGATCGCCCACGCCGCCGCCGCGATGTTCGCCGAGCGACCGATCCGGCTCGAAGGCCGCTCGTTCTACATCACCGGCTACGACGAGGACGCCGAGCGAGACGAGGTGTGGGAGACCGACGCGGAGCCGGTTCACCTCGTCTCGTGGCTCCCGCCGATCTACCGGCGGAACTTCCGCGTCGTCCGCCGGTCGCTCGGGGTGTTCGCGTTCATGATGTTTCCGCTCTTGGCGGTCGGCTGGGAGGCGCTCTCGTACCTCACGCCCACGGTCGGAGTGGCGACGCTCGGCGTCTGCGGCGCGCAGGTCGGGGAGGTGCGTCGGGAGTTCTTCGCCGAGCGCGCCTACGAGGACCAGTCGCCGTACATGGTGGTCGAGGCCGCCCAGCGCGTCGTCTTCTTCTACTTCGTCGTCGCGATACTGACGGTCGTTTCGGTGACATTCGGAATCGCCGTGATCGATGTGGTACTGGCTCCCGAGCTGCTCGACGGCGTCGCCGACGCGGTCCTCCTCGTTCCGTACCTCCTCCCGATCGCGCTCGGGAAGGCGACCGTCGAATGGAGCCGGCGGCGCGCCTTCCAGGAGGACGACCCGGACGGGATCGCGACGTGGTTTACCGGCGAGGACGCCAGGCGCGACTGGAAGAAGGACGAAGAGTCCGTCGGAGACGGCTGACGACGCGGGGCGCGGTCGCGTCGGCGATGGGAGGGAAGCGAACGCGGCGAGGAGACAGGACGCGGCCGGCGTCGCGGTGCCGAAAGCGCAACGCCGATACGCTCGGCCGCGAAACGGCGGGGCATGTACGAGGCCGTTCACGCCTATCCCGACGGGGAGGCAACCGTCGCGCGCCACGCCGCCACCGCGGCCCGGCACGGGTACGACGGGATCGTGGTGCGGACGCGCGACGCGCTGACGGCGGCCGGGGACGGCGGTCCGAGCGCTGCGGACCGCGGCGAGAGCCCGGCTCGCGACCCGGAGGCGCTCCGCGAGGAGTACGGGATCGACGTCGTCGACGCGGTCGAGATCGACGCCGACGATCCGACGAGCGCCTCGGGCGCGGTCGGAAACTACCGGTCCGACCGAACCGTGGTCTGCGTGGTCGGCGGCGACGACGCGCTGAACCGGTTCGCGGTCGAGCAGGCCCGCGTCGACGTCCTCGTCCGGCCGATGGCGGGCGGCGGCGACTTCAACCACGTCCTCGCGAAGGCGGCACGGGACAACGGCGTCCGGGTCGAGTTCGACTTCGGCCCCGCGCTCCACGAGACCGGCGGGAAGCGGGTTCGGGCGCTCGCCGACCTCCGGAAGCTCCGAGAGATCGTCGCCCACTACGACGCGCCGTACGTCGTGAGCGCGAACGCGCGGTCGCACCTCGGACTCCGCGCGCCCCGCGAGTTGGTCGCGGTCGGCGAGGCGATCGGCTTCGACGCCGAGGCCGTCCGCGCGGGGCTCCGGGCGTGGGGCGACCTGGTCGAGCGTAACCGGGAGCGGCGCTCCGAGGGCTTCATAGAGCCGGGGGTCCGACGTGGCAGGTATGAAGAAGACGGTCGCTGAACACGCCGAACGGTTCTCCGAGAAGGCCGCGTCGTACGACGACTCGAAGAGCGACGAGTACCAGGCCTGCGCGAGCCTCGTGATCGACCACGCGTCGCCGGGGGCGGACGACGTGGTCCTCGATCTGGGAGCCGGGACCGGGGCCATCGCGCTGGCGCTCGCCGAGGACGCCGAGCGCGTCCTCGCCCGCGACATCAGCGAGGGGATGATGGACGAGGGGCGGCGGAAGGCGGCCGACCGCGGCCTCGAAAACGTCGAGTTCGCGTACGGCGAGTTCCGCGACCCCGGGATCGACGCCGACCGACCGGTCGACGTGGTCACCTCGAACTTCGCGCTCCACCACCTCGCGGACGACGAGAAGCGCGAGGCGATCCGCGTGATGAGCGAGACGGGCGCTCGGCGGATCGTCCTCGGCGACGTCGCCTTCTTCGAGGAGCCGGACCCCGAGGCTCCGTTCTACAGCCCCGAGGTCGACGACCCCGCGACGGTCGGCACGCTGGTCGAGGCGTTCACCGACGAGGGGTTCGCGGTGACGGTCGTCGAGCGCATTCACGACCAGGTCGCGGTGATCGTCGCGGAGCGCGTCCGCGAACTCCCGGCGTGATCTCGCCGTGAAGCACCTCCCCAAACACCTCCGGCCGCGGTGGCGGTACCTCGCCGTCGGAATCGAGACGTGGCCCGACGCCGAGGTCGGGCGGCGCGCGTTCCAGCGCGCGCTGTGGTACAGCGCCGGCAACCTCCTCGGGGACGCCGGCAGCGCCGACGCGGACCTCACGCTGCTGTCGTTCGCGCACGCCGACGGGACCGGGGAGGCGGTCGTCCGGGTCAGACACGGCCACGTCGACGAGGCGCGCGCGGCGGTGGCCTGCGTGAGCGAGGTCGACGGCGAGCCGGTCGGAATCCGCGTGCGGGGGATTTCGGGGACGGTACGTGCCTGTGAGGAAAGATATATGGGTCGCGCGACCGCCAGTTCGACACAGCGAGACGTCGCGTTCGAGGGGTCCGAGCGGCCCGCGGTCGTGCGCGGAGACGCGTGCGACGTGGAGACCGAGTCGGACCGCGTCGGCGCGACGACGTTCGACACCGAGTGATATCATGCAGGGCCAATCCCAACAGCAGGCGTACGACCGCGGCATCACAATCTTCTCTCCGGACGGCCGACTCTACCAGGTCGAGTACGCCCGGGAGGCGGTGAAACGAGGGACGGCGAGCGTCGGGATCCGCGCCGAGGACGGCGTCGTCCTCGCGGCCGACAAGCGCGCCCGCTCCCCGCTGATGGAGCCGGAGAGCATCGAGAAGCTCCACAAGGCCGACGACCACGTCGGCGTCGCGAGCGCGGGCCACGTCGCCGACGCGCGCCAGCTCATCGACTTCGCTCGCCGGCAGGCGCAGGTGAACCGCCTCCGCTACGGCGAGCCCGTCGGCATCGAGACGCTGACGAAGAACATCACCGACCACATCCAGCAGTACACGCAGGTCGGCGGCGCGCGCCCGTTCGGCGTCGCGCTCATCGTCGGCGGCATCGAGAACGGCGAGCCGCGCCTGTTCGAGACGGACCCGTCGGGCACGCCGTACGAGTGGCAGGCGCTCTCGATCGGCTCCGACCGCAGCGACCTCCGCGACTACCTGGAGACGGAGTACGAGGAGGGCATCTCGACGGACGAGGCCGTCGGGCTCGCGCTCGACACCCTCGCGCAGTCGAACGACGGCGAGCTGTCCCCGGACGGCGTCGGCGTCGCGACGATCACCGTCGACGACCCCGAGTACGCCGAGCGGCCGGTCGACGAGATCGAGTCGATCCTCGACGAGCGCGACCTGCTCGCGACCGACGAGGACGAGGCCGACGACGAGGAGTAGCGCGGGCCAGCGCGGCACCGAAGCGACTACTTTTGCGGCCGCGAACGCCGACACATGAGCGACGACGCGGTCGATGTTGCCGACGCCGACCGGGGACTCGGCGAGTCACCGCTTTCGGACGGGTACGAGCTCCGCGAGACGACCCCCTCCGTCGAGGCGTTCCGCCGGCTCCGGCGGGAGGCGGGCATGACAGACCGGTCCCGGGAGGCCGTCGAGCGCGGGCTCCCGAAGACGACGTTCGGCGTCCACGTCGTCGAGACGGCGTCCGGGTCGACGGTCGGAATGGCGCGGCTCGTCGGCGACGGCGGGTCGGTGTTCCACCTCTCGGACACGGCGGTCGCGCCGCCGCATCAGGGCCGGGGGATCGGGACGGCGATGGTCGGCGCGCTCGTCGCGTGGCTCCGCGCGAACGCCCCCGACGGCGCGTACGTCAACCGCTTCGCGGACGTCGACGGATTCTACGAGCGGTGGGGGTTCGAGCGGACCGCGCCGGCGTCGAAGGCGATGGGGATCCGGACCGAGGAGCTGTAGCCGACCGGGACGCGGCGGGTCGGCCGCGCCCGCGTCGGGAGAGTTATGCCGTCGGAGACAGACCGGAAACGCGTGCAGAAGACGGTACTCATCACCGGCTGTTCCTCGGGCATCGGTCGCGCCGCGGCGCACGCGTTCCTCGACGAGGGATGGACCGTGTACGCCACCGCGCGGAACCCGGCGGACATCGAAGCGCTCGGCGAGGCGGGCTGCGAGCTCGCCACGCTCGACGTCACCGATCAGGACGACATCGACCGCGTGGTCGAGCGGATCTTAGACGAGGAGGGCGCGATCGACGCCCTGATCAACAACGCCGGCTACGGCCAGTTCGGCCCGGTCGAGGACGTGACCACGGAGCGGGTCCACGAGCAGTTCGACGTGAACGTGTACGGGCCGCACCGACTGATCCGGGCGGTCCTCCCGTCGATGCGCCGCGAGCGCGACGGGACCATCGTTAACGTCTCCTCCGTCGCGGGGCGGGTGTCGATCCCCGGCGGCGGCGTGTACAGCGGGTCGAAGTTCGCCCTGGAGGCAATGTCGGACGCGCTCCGCAACGAGGTCGACGACCTCGGCATCGACGTGGTCGTCGTCGAGCCGGGGCCCGTGCAGACGAACTTCTCGAAGCGCGCGGAGTCGGAAGCCGACCCCGAGGAGCGCGAGGGGATCGAGCGGACCGAGGCGTACGACGAGTTCTACGCGATGTTCGAGGACGCGCAGCTGATCGGCGGCGACGGCCCCGGCTCGGTCGAGCCGGAACTCGTCGCGAACGCCATCTACGACGCCGCGAGCGCGACGCAGCCGCCCGCGCGGGTCCAGCCGGGCACCGTCGCGAGCGTCGGCGTCCTCGCGCGGTTCCTCCCCGACGCCCTGATCGACAAGGCCTACGGGTTCATTCGGAGCTTCACCTCGTAGCGCGGGCGCGCTCCTGTCGCGCGGCGACGGCAGGTCACCCGTCCGCGTCGACCGCGAACGGGCTCTCCCCTTCCCGCCAGTTCCAGCCGGGGAGCCGCGTCTGGAACCCCGCCGCGAGCGCGGCGTCGAGGTCGTCGGCGCCGGCCGTTCCGGCGCCGGCCCCGTCCGCCTCGGCCACCGCGTCGCGGTCCACGTGCGTGTCCGCGACGTGGAACGTCGCCTGCGCGAGCAGCGAGAGGGGACGGCCGCCGGCGATCGTCGCCGCCAGCTCGCGCCCGAGGACCTCGTCGACGACGAAGCCCGGGTAGTCGCCCGCCACGTCGAGGTCGCGGAGGAGCCCGACGCAGGCCGCGACGTTGACCGCGACCTCGCCGTCGGCGAAGACGGCGTCGACCTCGCGGCGGTAGGCGTTTGGCGCCACCTCGTCCACCGTCGTCTCGAACCGTCGACCGAGGCGGTCGCGGGTGTCGTTGAGGACCGGGACGACGACGTCGGCGCGGTCGCGGACCCAGGCGTGTTCGTCGCGGACCGTCTGCGGCGTGACGCGCATGGGCGGCGTTCGGCCGCCCGGGGCTTGCCCTTTGCGAAGGCTTTTATAACGGCGGGGCAGTAGCCTGAGACAAGCGGGTTTTCGCTGGCTGTTCCCGCACGGAACACTACGGACAGTACTTCCACTATGCCTACCCGTCACGGTCGACCGATCGGCGGCGTGTCGCGGCGCGACCCGCGGCGCGATTCGACGACGGCGGCCCCGACGACCCGCAGTGAGATATGAGTCAAGTCGACAAGCAACTCGATACGTTGAAATCAGAGATCGAACAGGAGATTCCGAACGACATCACGGTCACCGACGTGAAATACGAGGGACCGGAGCTGGTCGTGTACACGCGCGATCCCAAGCGGTTCGCCGGCGACGGCGACCTGATCCGACGGCTGGCCTCGAAGCTCCGAAAGC
This sequence comes from Halorubrum sp. SD690R, assembly GCF_005435035.1. Classification (NCBI taxonomy): domain Archaea; kingdom Methanobacteriati; phylum Methanobacteriota; class Halobacteria; order Halobacteriales; family Haloferacaceae; genus Halorubrum; species Halorubrum sp. SD690R. The sequence goes on from NZ_SGTV01000028.1 coordinate 8,723, forward strand.
GGATCACGGTCCGCCCGGACCCGAGCGCCCTCTCGCCGCCGGCGCGGGCAGAAGACGAGGTCCGGGACGTGATCCCGGAAGAGGCCGGCGTGACAGACCTCGACTTCCACGAGGACACCGGCGAGGTCGTCATCGAGGCCGAGAAGCCCGGCATGGTGATCGGCCGCCGCGGCTCCACGCTGCGGGAGATCACCCAGGAGGTCGGCTGGACCCCCGAGGTCGTTCGGACGCCGCCGATCGAGTCCTCCACGGTCTCGAACGTCCGCGGCTTCCTGAAGAACGAGCGCGAGGAGCGCCGCGACATCCTCGAACGCGTCGGCCGGCAGATCCACCGCGAGGAGATGTCCGACGACGAGTGGGTGCGGATCACGACGCTCGGCTGCTGCCGCGAGGTCGGCCGGGCGGCGTTCATCCTCTCGACGCCCGAGACCCGGATCCTCATCGACTGCGGCGACAAGCCCGGCGCGGAGGGCGAGGTGCCGTACCTCCAAGTGCCCGAGGCGCTCGGCGCGGGCGCGGCGACCCTCGACGCGGTCATCCTGACCCACGCCCACCTCGACCACTCCGCGCTGGTCCCGCTTCTGTTCAAGTACGGCTACGACGGCCCCATCTACACGACGGAGCCGACCCGCGACCTGATGGGGCTGCTCACGCTCGATTACCTCGACGTCGCCGCGAAGGACGGGCGGACGCCGCCGTACGAGTCCGCACAGGTCCGCGACGCGATCAAACACACCATTCCGCTGGAGTACGGCGACGTGACGGATGTCGCCCCGGACGTGAAGCTCACGTTCCACAACGCGGGCCACATCCTCGGCAGCGCGGTCACCCACTTCCACATCGGCGACGGTCTCTACAACGTCGCGTTCTCGGGCGACATCCACTACGAGGATACCCGCCTGTTCAACGGCGCGGTCAACGATTTCCCACGCGTGGAGACGCTCGTGCTTGAGTCCACCTACGGCGGCCGCAACGACTACCAGACCGACCAGGAGGACTCCGAGGAGGCGCTCAAGGAGGTCATCAACGAGACGTACGAGCAGGGCGGGAAGGTCGTCATCCCCGCCTTCGCGGTCGGGCGCTCGCAGGAGATCATGCTCGTCTTAGAGGAGGCGATGCGCGAGGGTGAGATCCCCGAGATGCCCGTCCACCTCGACGGGATGATCTGGGAGGCGACCGCGATCCACACCACCTACCCCGAGTACCTCCGCGACGACCTCCGAGACCGCATCTTCCACGAGGACGAGAACCCGTTCCTCGCCGACCAGTTCAACCACATCGACGCCGGTGAGGAGGAGCGGCAGGAGGTCGCCGACGGGGACGAGTGTATCGTCATCTCTACCTCGGGGATGATCGAGGGCGGGCCCATCATGTCGTGGCTCCGCCACATCGGCCCCGACCCGGACTCGAACCTCGTCTTCGTCGGCTACCAGGCGCAGGGAACGCTCGGGCGCCGGATCCAGAACGGCTGGGACGAGATCCCGGTCGACGGCTGGGGCGGCGGGAGCCGCGGCGACACGCTCACGCTGGAGATGGGCACCGAGGTCGTCGACGGCTTCTCCGGCCACGCCGACCGGCAGGGGTTAGAGAACTTCGTGAAGACGATGAACCCCCGCCCGGAGAAGGTGCTGTGCGTCCACGGCGACGAGAGTTCCGTCCAGGACCTCTCCTCGTCGCTGTACCACGACTACAACATGCGGACGTTCGCGCCGAAGAACCTGGAGACGTTCCGGTTCAAGTAGGCGCGCGGCGAGGGGCGTGGGCGTCTTCGGGGACAGCCGGAGGGCGGAGGCGCTCCGCCTCCCGCGTATGGGGGTAGTTCCGGGCGACATCGACGCGGCGCCGGGACTCGGCGGTCTCGTCCACCTGCTGTTGATCGCGTGGGTGTGCGTGGCGATCGCGGGCGCGATGCCGCAGTTCGCCCCGGTGTGGTCGGGGACGAGGCTCGCGGACGGAGCGCCGGTCCCGGCGGTCGCCGGCGCGTAGCCGGTGACGCTCAGTCGCTCCGGCGCGAGTCGGACGGCCCGCGGCGGGGACGGCCGCGACGGCGACAGTTCGGGCGACGAGGCCAGCGCTTAAGCGACGCCCCCGCGACTCCCCTGTATGCGCCTCGCGCTCATCGCTCACGACGAGCTGAAAGACGAGATGGTCGCGTTCGTCGAGTCGCACACCGACGCCCTCGGCGAGTGCGAACTGGTGACCACCGGGACGACCGGAAAGCGGATCGCGGAGGCCACGGGCCTCTCCGTGAACCGGCAGGCCTCCGGTCCCTTCGGCGGCGACCTCCAGATCGGCGGGATGATAGCGGGCGACCAGATCGACGGGGTCGTCTTCCTCCGCGACCCGCTGACCGCGCAGGCGCACGAGCCGGACATCTCGGCGCTGCTGCGGGTCTGCGACGTGAAGGACGTACCGCTGGCGACGAACGTCGCGTCCGCGGAGATGCTCGTCGACGGGCTGCTCGGCGGCGATTCTCTCGACTGATACCGCCGACCGCGGAGATTTAACCCGGCCGAACCAAGGGTCGACAGATGACTCGCCCCGCAGGAACCCGCGTCCGCGCCCTCGCGTTCGCGTTGCTGCTCCTCCTCGCGACCGTCGGCGCCGGCGCGGCCGCGGGCCAGCCCGCGGTGTCGGAGCACGCCGCGGGGTCGGAAACGGTCGTTCGCTTGGCGGCGGCGGGCGCCCACGCGTCGGTCGCGGGGGCCGCGGGCGGTCCGGGGACCATCGGCGCCGAAGCAAACGCGAGCGGGAGTCGGGTCGGCCCGATCACGCGGTGTTTCGCCGGAACGGGGTACCCGATCGCGATCGGCGGCGACGAGGGGAGCGCGACGATGGAGACGGTGATCCACCTCTCCGTACTCACCGACCCCGCCGCGGGCAACGAGTTCGGCGTCGAGACCGCCGGGCGACTCGGCGGCGAACCGATCGTGACGCTCGCCGCGGGCGTGCGACTGACCGCGCGGCAGGCGATCGCTGAGGGAGACCCGTTCGCGGCGTTCGACGTGCTGTACACCTACGAGCTACGGTTCCCGATGTTCACCGGGTCGGTGGGCGACGCCGACTACGAGGACGACGGATCGCCGATCGGTTCGAGCGCCGGCGCGGTCGACTGCTGACGGGTCCCTACCGCTCGACCGCGTCGTCGTCCGGGGGACGAACCCCGCGGACGAGCGACAACACCTCCCGTCGGGTCGCCTCGAAGTCGTCACCGCTCGGGTACGCGCCGCCCGCCAACAGGTACTCTCCGGCCTCCCACACCGCGAGCAGCGCCTCCACCGAGACGCGTTCGCCGTCGACCTCGCAGCGCCCGTGGGACACGGTGAGCGTCGCGCGCGACGCGTCCGGATCGTCGACGTCGATGCGTCGCTCGTCGCGCCGCGCGAGGTCGGTGATGTCCCGCTCGGCGAGGCGGTCGCGGAACCCCTCGCGGGCCCGCGACTCGACGAGTCGCGTGAGCGCCGGGTTCGGTCCGGTCTCCGGCGAGACGCGGAGTCGACTCGCGAAGAAGAACGGCCGCGGCGGCGGGGTCTCGCGCTCGTAGCGCGCCGTGCCCGCGGTGACCGAGACCGGTCCCGCCTCGAAGGGGCGCTCCGTCGCCTCCGCGACGAGCGTCCAGCCGTCGAGGCGGTCGCGGGGGACGACCGGTGGCTCCATGGACTCGTATCTCTCCGGACGGGAATAAAACGGACGGGCAGCGGGAGGCGGTCAGAGGGTCGAAGAGCCGGTCAGTGGTCGTCTTCGCGCCACTTGTGTTCGCACTCGGTACAGACGAAAAAGCGGGTCTCAGACTCGTCGGCCGCGCGGATCTGCTGCATGTACCAGTACGCCTGATCGTTGTCGCACTCGGGACACTGCGCGGTCGTCGTCGGGAGCCCCTTGTCCTCGGCGTCGCTCACGTCGACGATCTCGGACTCGACCTGCGACTGGGTCGTCCACTCGTCGTCGCCGTCCTCGCGCCCGATCTCGTACCCGCAGGAGTCGCACACCCAGTGGTCCTCGCCCGCGCCGGATTTCATCATGGATCCGCACTCGTCGCAGAACTTCATGCCCGAACCTACCGCGGATCGTATATAAACGGCGGGATCGCAGACGGACGCCGGGTGGAGGCGTTGGCGAGCGCCGGGGAGAGTCGCGGGCGGACGCCGACCGGGCCGCCGGCGTCTCCCCCGTCATTCCACGTCGACGTGTTCGGCGAGCGCGAAGCGGACGCGCTCCTCCTCGGGCCCCTTCGTCTCTCGACCGGTGACGACGACCTCGCCGATGTCGGACGTGTTCGCGACGTGCGTCCCCGCGCAGGCGGTGCGGTCATACGGCTCGTCGCCCTCGTCCGCGCCAGCTATCTCGACGATCCGGAGCTCCTCGATCGAGTCGGGGAGGAGGTCGATCCGCGTCCGGTCGGTGTCGAGCGTCGCCTCCGCGGTCTCGCGGTCCATCGTGTAGCTCGACACCGGTCGCGCGTCAGCGACGAGCTCGTTGAGCCGCGCCTCGATCCGGTCGAGGTCGTCGTCGGTGAACCGCTCGTAGGCCGCGTCGAGACGCGCCCGGTCGGCGTACAGCTGGTTCCCGGTCGTCTGCGCGTCGAACTCGTCGAGCAGCAGCGCCGACAGCAGGTGCTGTGCGGTGTGGTACCGCGAGTGCGCCACGCGGCGGTCGGCGTCGATCTCGCAGGTTACGTCGGTTCCCGGCTCCGGGAGCGCGGGTGCCTCGTCCGAACTACCAGCGTCTCCGGTCGGTTCGACCTCGTGGTGGACCGTGTCCGCCATCTCGGTGTCGACGACGCGCCATGGAGCGTCCCCGTCGCCGTCGGTCGCCCGGATCGTCCCGGTGTCGTGCGGTTGCCCGCCGCCGGTCGGGTAGAAGTGGGTCCGGTCGAGGACGATCCGGGCCGGGTCCGAGAGGACGCGCTCGACGGTCGCCTCGAACGTCGTCACCGCGTCGTCCGCGAGGTAGAGTCGCTCGGTCACGGATACAGGAAGGGTCGCCGCCGAGATATATCCACGGCTCTCCGCGGCGGCCACCGAGCGGGACCGCGGGGCGTCCGCGGACGCCCCCGTCTCGGCTATCGAGACTGATAGCCGAGAGTCCACGCTTATGCGTGCGCGAGTGCGAGGGCCGAGTATGAACGGGGGAGCGGGCGGCGCAGCGGCCGAGCGCGCGCAGAGCGAGGTGCTCGGCACCGTGTTGCTGTTGGGACTGACCGTCGCGGTCGTCGGCACCACGGTCGCGCTCGGCGGCGCCGCGCTCGACGACTCCCAACAGACCGCGGACCTCCAGCGCGTCGAGGGCGCGATGACGCAGTTAGACTCCAAGGCGAGCCTCGTCGCGCACGGCGGGTCGCCGTCGCAGCGCGCACGGGTGGATGTCGGCCGGGGCGCGGACCTCCGCGTCGACGAGGACGCAGGGTGGTTAGAGATCGAGGTGAGCGGCGGGGCGAACGGGACGTACACCAACCGGACGTCGCTCGGCGCGATTGTCTACGAGCGCGGCGGCGAGACCGTCGCGTACCAGGGCGGCGGCGTGTGGCGCTCGACCGGTGGCCGCTCCGAGATGGTGTCGCCGCCCGAGTTCCACTACCGCGGAACCGACGGGCCGGAGACGCTCACGCTCCCACTGGTGACGATCGAGAAGGGTTCGGCGGGGCTGAGCGAGACGGTTCAGATCAGCGAGAGCGCGACCGACGCCCGGCCGGTGTTCCCGAACGCCGACTACGGGAACCCGCTCGCCGACAGCAACGTGACCGTCGAGATCACGGTTCAAAGCGAGTACGCCGACGCGTGGGGTCGGTTCTTCGAGTCGCGGACGAGCGCGTCGGTGACTGATCTCACGGACGACCGGGTGCGGATCGAGCTACGGACGGCGACCGTCCACCCGACGCTCAGCGCGAGCGTCTCGGCGACGGGGCGTGCGGAGCTCCGGATGGGCGACATCGACTGGCTCTACGCCGACAGCTACAACTCGACGAACGGGACCTACAGCTCCCAGCCGCCCGGCGAGAACGCGAGCGTCCAGACCCGCGGCGAATTCGCGCTCACGAGGGGGGGTGGCGGGAACACGGAGAGGATCAAGATTCGCGGGAACCTCACGGCCGAGTCGTTCAACATCCCGCCCGGTCAGTCTGACAAGCTGAACGTTACCAATAAAAGTACGGAGACGGCGTTCGACGAGCTCGCGCCGGTCGAAGGCGGGATCAGACAGCGCATCGCCGGCGTGCGAAACCGAAGCCTCGCTGACACAGCGCCGAAACAGTCGACCGGCATCGATCTGTCCGGCGACGAGACGGCGGTGATAGACGAGACCACGTACGTCGACGGCGACGTCTCCCTCTCCGATCGGGCGACGCTCAGCGTCACCGACGGCGCGACGCTCCACGTCGCCGGGGAGCTGACCGGCGACGGGTCAGAGAGCCGGATCGAGCTCGACACGTCGAGCGGGAATATCACCGTCTTGGTGGACGAAGCGGTCGACCTCAGCGGAAACAGCACGATCAGGGCCGCCGGGAACGGTCGAGCGACGCTGTACGTCGACGACTCGATCAGCCTTCGGGACACGGCCGCGGTGACGACGGTAAACGACACCCGGATCGACATCCACAACACCGGCAGGATCGATCTGACCGGGAGCGTGAACATCGCCGCCGACCGCGACGTGGCGAGCAACCTCTGGCTGTATTCGAGCGGGGACGATGTCGACATGGAGGGCGGCCAAAACGACGCCGAGCGTATCCGGTTCACCGGCGTCTTCTACGCCCCGCAAAGCGAAGTGACGCTGAAAGACCGGATGGAAATCAACGGTTCGTTCACCTTTAGGCGGTTCTCCTTCGAGGATGGCTACATCGAGATCCACTACGACGAGGCGCTGCGAACGCGGCGACCGTTCAACGGCGAGACGGTCCCCGTCGTGAGCTACCTCCACGTCTCCAGGCACGGCGTGGTCGTCGAGTCCGGCTGAGTCCCGCGACCGCTGTCCGGCGCGCTCAGCGCCCGGTCAGTCGGAGAACTCGACGCGGGCGGTCGTTCGGTGGACGACGAACCGATCGTAGTCGTCTGCCGCGAACGTCACGGTGAGATCTGCGGGGCCGCTCATGTTCGTCGTCACCCCGTCGAAGCCGTCGTAGTACCGCTTCCAGACCGTCGCCTGCGTGGAGTTGATAGCGAGCGTGACGTTCTGGTCGGCGGTCCGATCGTCTATCGCCACCTCGCGGTCCGTGCGTTCGGCGACGACGAGGACCGTCCGGTCGCCGCTCACCGACTCCGCCGGGGGGCTGAGCCCGTACAGCGAGTAGACAATCGTGTCCCCGACGAGTAGGTCCGGTTCCTTAACCATCACGCCGTCGTTGCCCTCCATCCGGAAGACCGCGCCGTTCTCGTAGACGATCCGGGTGTCGCCGGCACCGTAGTACGTGATCGATCCGCCCTCGACTATCGCCGTCTCCGTGCCGGTGTCGTTGAGCCGGAACTCTGAGACCCGGTCGAACGCGAGCCGCCCACCGCCGAGCCGGAGTTCGGTCGCCCGGCTCGGTACGCCGTCCCGGCCGATGTCGTTGAAGTTGTCGTGGAGGACGTCGAACGCGCGCTCGACGTTGTCGTCGCGCTCCGCGAGCTGGGCGTCCTCCAGCCCCCCGAGGCCGACGGTGAACGTGACGGCGATGGTGGACGTGATCAGCGCGAACACCAGCACGAACCCGACGGTCTCGCTGACGCCGCGGTCGGCGGTCAAGAAGGCCGCCCCGCGATCTGCCCCCGTCATCGCTCGCTCACCACCACTTCGCCGTTGTCGCCGCCGGCCGGGTCCCACCAGATGCGGAGATCGCCGCCGGCGACGGTCGTGTTCCGGACGTCGACGGCATCGCTCGTGCGGAACGGGACCTCGACGGTCGCGTCGGTGCGGTCGCTTTCGAGCGCGAGCGTCCCCCGGGTGTCGCCGGCGCGCACGCGTATCCGATAGACGGTGCCGGCCGCCCTGTCGGGGAGCGTCAGCGATCGGTTGACCGTGAGTTCTCCCCGGGCCGACGCGCTCGCCGCGAGCCGGTCGACGGTGCCCAAGTCGGCCGCGACTCGCTCGCCGACGACCGTGAGTTCGCCCTGCGCCGCGCGCTCGCGCTGCGTCTCGACGAACGAGCCGCCCGCGACGAACAGGCCCGAGAGCAGCAGCGTCGATATGGCGAGCGTCATGACGTATCCGACGGTGACGGACACGGCGCGGTCCGTCCCGCCCGGGCCCTCACGCATCGCGCTCACCCGGCGCGAGCCGGACTTCCTCGCCGTAGGTCAATTCGGGCGTCCGGTGACGGATCTCGACATTGACCCTGTATAGCGCGTCGGCGACGTACGGCCGCGAGGACCAGTCCGAGGCCGTGTCGTCGGGGTCGTCGATGACGAAGCTGTACGTTCCAAACGCTTCGTCGCCGTTCCGGTATCGGATGTCATAGGTATCGTTCCCGTTCTGTACCCCCTCGGCCCAGACGAGTTGGGAGAATCGATCGCCGTCGACCGTCCCGGCGGTCAGGTCGATCGTGACGTTCGCCCCCGTTTCGTGCGGGAACCGCTTCGAGACGTTTGTGGTGCCGTTGCCGGTCCCGTTGCTCACCGTGACGTTGATGGCGTCGGGCGCGTCGTTCGACAGCGTCACCGACCAGTTCGCGCCCGGCCGCTCGGTCACGACCGCGAACGCGCCGGACTCGTCGTTCGAGACGCGCGTCGAGTCAACCGTCAACTGGTAGTCTCGGGTTTGGTTGATGTCGCTGGCGACGGTCCAGTCCGGGGTCGTCCCGCTGCGGTTAGTCATGTTGCGGAGTCCGGTGCTCGTTTCGTTCTGAAAAATCAGGGTACCGGGTTTCGTGCCCGTGACGGTCACGTCGGCTATCACCCCGTCACGGGCGCGGAGGTCGGCGACCGTTCGGGCATACGTCGCGACGCGCGCGTCGAACTCGTCGCCAACGTCGCCGGTGCTCGCGTTGCGGTGCTCGCGGTACATGATCTCGATGAGATCCTCGGTGACCCCGTCGCGGAACTCGATCGCCTCCGCGCCGCCGGCGTCGGCGCCACGGGTCGCGAGGTTCTCGGTGTAGATGACGGTGTTCAACAGGAGGACGACGGCGACGAACAGGACCGCGAGCGTCAGCCCCGTGATGAGGATGATCTGCGCCCGGTCCTCGACGCTGTCGGCGTCCTCGCGGCCGTCGCGGCGGAAGAGACTCACATCTGCCATGCGGTGATTCGCACCTCCACGACCGTGTACAGGACCTCACCGGTCCCGTCCGCCGGGGCGGCGAAGTACCCCTCGTTGGAGCCGTTCTTCGCGAGTTCGTACTGGTCGTCGGCGCCGAACCGATCGTCGCCGTACAGCGCCACGCGGATGCTGGCCGTCGCCGCGTTGTCGGTCGGCGACCCCATGTCGACCATCTCGACGTCCGTCGTCCTGTTGCCGCCGTCTGCTGGATAGTACACGTCGATGTCGAACGCGACCTGGCGCTCGCCGAACGCCTCCGTCAGCGGGTCGTGGAGCGGGTGCGTCTCCGGCGGCACGCCCGCGTAGATACCGTCGTCGCCCCCGCCGACGAAGCTCCCGTTGTCGTAGTAGAGCAGCGCGGCCGTCAGGTTCCCGCTCTCCTCGGTCGTCGCCAACAGGTCCTGAGCGGCGATCGACGCCTGGTTCTCGACGTGCTGGTTCGACGTGCTCGCCGACAGCGGCGTGACGGCGGTCGCCTGCGTCGCGAAGATGAGGCCGGTGACCAACAGCAGCGCCGCCGTGAACGCCTCCAGCGTATGGGCCTGCCCGCGGTCGTCCGGGAAGTGTTCAACGAACATCTCACCACACCCGGAGCGTGAGCCGGTAGGTCTGCGCCCCCTCCGAGTCGTTGGGGTCGTCAATGGCGACGATACGGCTCGCGGCGGAGACGCTCTCGCCCCGCGGCGGCGCGGGGCCGGCGCGCATGTGGGCGCTCGCGGCGCCCGATCCGATCGACTCCACGGTCCCGTTCCGCGTCACGGTGAGGTTGAGCCCGCGGACCTCGTCGACGCCGAGTTCGGCGTGGAGGTCGTCCGCGTTCGCCGTCCAGTCGCAGCCGAACGTATCCGCCGCCGTCGCCGGGTCCGTCCCGTTGAAGAACGCGACCGTACAGGCGTGCGACAGCGTCGCCGTCGACCCGGCGCCGACGAGCGACGACTCCGCGAGCCGCGCGGCGCCGCGCTCGGCGACGATGACGGTCGCGCCCTCACCGACGGCGTACGGCTCCAGAAGCGACGGGACGAACGCGAACGTGAACCCGACCGCGACGAGGAACACCGACATCCCGACGACGAAGTCGAGGACCGTCTGCGCGCGGTCACCCGACATAGATCCACACCCCCAGCGCCAGCGTCATCAGGACCACGGCGTACTTGACGCCGGAGACGAGCTCCGCGTCGCGGATGTAGCCGCTGATGAACCCCGAGAGGATCGCCTGGATCGTCACCGCGTGGAAGAAGAGCATCGAGAGCACGTCCGGGTCGACGCCGCCGCCGCCGCCGAACCCCGCCCCGCCGGCGCTCCCGCCGCCGTCGCTCTGGGAGACCAGATCGCCCATCACGTCGATGAACTGGGTCTGGAGAATGGCCATCACGCCGAGCAGGGTGATGTACGTCATCACGATGATCGCCACCTGCATCCGGGTGCGCGACTTGCGCTCGCGCTCGATATCGTCCTGGTTCTCCGAGGCCTGCGCGGCCGTCGTCAGCACGTCCGTGATCTGCGAGGAGGCCTCCTGCGCCTCGGCGATCAGCTTCACCGTCCGTGCGAGCCGGGGCACCGCGTACGAGTTGTTGAACTCCACTAAGGCGTCGCGCAGGCTCATGCCGTAGTTCACCTTCGCGTGGATCACCTCGAACTCCTCCGCGAGCTTCCCGGTCGACGTGTCCGAGACCGTGCGCACGGATTCGAGCAGCGTCTGCCCGGTGTCGTTCGCGGAAGAGAGCTTCCGGAGCGTCTCCGAGAGCTTCCCGGTCACCGCCCGCCGCGAGCGCTGGTGCCACTCGTAGAATACCCCGAGCGGGATCATCACGACGTAGGCGGGCACGTAGAGCCAGACGAACGCCGACCACACCGGCCGGGCGATCCAACCGTCGACCGTCGTCGGCGCCGAGCCGGCGGCGACTGCGACGCCGACCAATGCGAGCGCCGCCGGCACGGTCAACGCGAGGGTGTACAGGGGGTTCTCGCGCAGAAAGATGTGCGGCGCCGAGAGGATCTCCCTCGTCTTGTGGGTCCCCTCTCGGTCGCGGATGCGGTCGAAGACCCCGAAGCTCCCGACGAACGACTCCACGAGCCCGAAGTGGAGCAGCCCCTCCCGACTCGTCTGCCGGAGCCGCTCGCTCCCGCCGTCGGGCTGGAGGTAACCGTCGCCCGGGTCGTCCTGTTTCACCGTCGAGACCAAGACGAGGAAGCCGACGCCGACGAGCGGGATGAGCAGGTACACCGTGACGTACAGGAGCCGGTCGTCGGCCTCGCCCATCATCCCCATGATGACGAGGATGATGATGAGGAGGAGCGGGAACAGGGAGAGCGTCATGTACATCTCGCCGAACAGCTCCAGTGTCTCTAAGGTCATCTCGCGCTCCTGTTTCGACGTGCGGAGGTGTTTCTCCTTTTTGTCCTTCAGGAAGCCCTCCATGTCGCCGCCGGAGTTGACGATAGAGAGCATGTCAGCGAGGAACTGCGAGAGCTCGTCGGAGGGGGTCTCCAGCGACTGCTGGCGGATCGCGTTTCGGTAGTCGGTCCCGAAGTACTCCGTCTCGTTGACGATGCTCTGGAACTCGCGGGACACCTCCCCGTAGGTGTCCTCGGCGGTCGCCATCGCGCGGAGGATCTCGAGCTGGTTGAGCCCGCCGACCGATAGCGCGTACATGAACGACACCGAGTCCGCGAGCAGGAGGTTGATCTCGCGCTTCCGCGAGGAGGCCCGCGAGTACGGGACCGCGACGAGCCCCCCGAATCCCACCGCGAAGCCGATCGAGCCGAAGACGAGCCCGCTGAGGAGCACGGCCGTCGGCACGACGAGCGAGCGCAGCGTCGCCTGAACGCCCGGCGTCGGCGCGGGGATCCCGAGCGAGAGCGCCTCCGGATCGATCAGCCCGAGCGAGAACACGCCGTAGCCGACCAGCGTGCCGAGCGCCCAGAGCGCCCCGCCGACGAGGAGGCCGACGGCCAGCGCCAGCGAGACGTACATCTCGACCTGGTCCGGCATCCGCGCCTCCGCCAGCTTGCGCTCCACGTCCGCGACGAAGTCGCCGTCGGCGTCGAACAGCAGCTCGAATATCGGGTAACACAGCTCTGCGAGCACGTTCGCGTCCACGCCGCCGTCGCCCGCGTCCACGTCGAGGCTCACGGCTCGGCCCTCGCGACGGACACGGCGCTACCCCTCCTCCGCGGGCTCGACGGCGCCGAACCCCCAGTCGTCGATGTCGTCGGTCGCCGCGCCGTCGGCGTCGTCGGTCGAGGCGCTCTCCGCGTCGTCGGACTCCGCCTCACGGTCATCGGAGTCCGCCTCGCCGCCGGAACCGACCGCGCCGCCGTCGGCCTCCGCGTCGGCGGTCTCGTCCGTTTCGGGGTCGGCGGCGCTGAACCCCTCGCCCACGTCGGCCGACGCGTCCCCCTCGGACCGCGCCGACGGGGCCGAGAGTACGTCGACCCCGTCATCGAACGGCTCGCCGAAGTCGATGTCCCCCGGCGCGCCGGAGCCGTCGTCGGCGGGAGCGGCGCTCGCTTCTGGAGTCCGTTCGAAATCGGCGTGACTCGGGTCGGTAGGCGGCTCCGGCGAGGAGTCGGCGGCGGGGTCGGGGTCCGTCTCCACGGGATCGCTTCGGCCCGAGTCCGAGCCGCTCGGCGCTCCGTCGGCCGCGGTCGCCTCCGTGGCCGCCTCGGCGAGCGCCTCGCGGTCGCCCGTCGACTCTGCCTCGATGTCGCGGGCGTGGTCCATCTCGAGGAGCGCGTCCGCGACGGAGTCCGGCACGTCGCCCCGATAGGTCTCGAACAGGTCCTCGGCCGCGTCGAGTATCTCCGCGGCCTCCTTCTCGCCGGCCGCGTCCGGCGTCGGACGAGGGACTAGCTTCTCCTTCTCGCGGTCGACGTTGATGAGCACCGACTCCATCTCGCGGAGGTCCTCCAGCGACCGCTCCAGCTCGTCGTTGGCCATCAGCGCCAGCACCGTCTCCGGGTCGTTGATGAACGCCTGAAACGTCGCCGCCACCTGCGCGTAGCTGTTGAGTCCGCGGTCGATAAGGTACGCCAACACGACCCGGCGTTTGCGAAGCTCCTCGTCTAGCATCGCCCGACTCCAACCGCGGTCGAACATGATGTCTTCGAGCGTGTTCGAGTCGCCCATCTGGAGGAACTCGTCCGTCTCTGCCTGCCACTGGAACACGTCTTGGACGTTGATTTCGTCGTTTTCGGCGTCGTAGTGGTTGATCTCGGTGATCGACTTGTTCCGGCGCACCTTCTTGCCCTGAACGCGGGTGGAGGTCTGGATGGAGACCAGGTCCAGCGCCGTGAACATCGTCTTCGAGACGTTGATCGGGTCGGTGGTGAACCGCTTGAGCACCTCGCCCACGGAGTCGGCGTGGAACGTCGTGTAGGTGGTGTGCCCCGTGGACATCACCTGGAAGGCGGTCCGCCCCTCTTCGCCGCGGATCTCGCCCATCACGATGTAGTCCGGTCGCTGCCGGAGCGCGGCCTCCAGCAGGTCGAACTCGTCGATGTCGCCCTTGTCGTCGTCGGAGAAGGAGGGACGGGTGACGGAGGCGATCCAGTTGCGCTGGGGGAGCTCCACCTCGCGAGTGTCCTCGATGGAGACGATCTTCGCGTTCGAGGGGATAAAGAGGGAGACGGCGTTCAGACTCGTCGTCTTCCCGGAGGCGGTACCGCCGGCGAAGATCAGGCTCTTGTGGTTCTCGATCGAGAGCCAGAGGAACGCCATCTCGTCGAGCGAGAAGGTCTTCCAGTTGATCAGGTCGATCGGGGTGAACGGGACGTCGTTGAACTGGCGGATCGTGTAGTTGGTCCCGTGGTCGGAGACTTCACTCCCGAGCGTGAGCTGCGCGCGCGAGCCGTCCGGGAGGGTGGCGTCTACCTGTGGCCGGCGCTTCGAGATCCCCTTTCCTGACCGTTGGGCGAGCTTCACCACGAAGTCGTCCAGCTCGTCGGTGCCGTGGTGGACGTTCGAGATGATCTGCTCGTACTCGGAGTGGTAGACGAAGACGGGGGAGTTGTAGCCGTCACAGGAGATGTCCTCGACGTTGATGTCGTACTTGATCGGGTCGATGCGCTCGTAGCCGACGAAGTCCCGCTTGAGGTAGTACAACAGCTTCTCGACCTGGTGCGCCGAGAGTGTCCGGGCGTCCTCCGCGAGGACGGCCGGCTCGGGGCGGGCGCTGATCTCCGGCGGGTTCGCCGGCGACTCGACCGGGGGCTCGTACCCCAGTGACTCCGCGATCCGCCCGGCGATCCCCGCTGTCGGGTCGATGCCGAACCGGTCGACCAGCGTGTCCGCGATCCCCCGCTCGTCGCCTTCGTCCTCGTAGAGCCCGTAGCGGTCGAGCAGCGTGCGCGCCTCCTCGACTATCACCTCCTCGCGGAACGACTCGTCGCCGCCGGCGATCGACTCGTCGGCGTACTTGATCGAGGTCCGGAGCTTGCCGGTGAGGAACTCCGTGAGGTCCGCCTCGATATCGGTCCGGTACGGCTGGACGACGTAGTACTTCGCCTCGTTCTCCTTCCGCGACCGGAAGACGATGACGAACGCGTACGGCTTGTTCACCCAGTAGCGCTCCTCCTCGCGGAAGTGCGTCTTCTTCTGCATCGGCACCGCCTTCTCCAGGTCGTACCGGTTCGTCAGGGTGGTGTGACCCTCGTCGGTCGAGAAGAAGGCGTCCTCGTCGAGATCCGGGTTGACGTCGACGGTGCGCTCGTCGACGAGGTCCGCGAGGTCGGCCGCGGCCTCGCCGCCCGCGCCGAGTAGCTCCTCCGTGCGGTCGGGGTCGAAACCCAAGGCCTCCGTCTTGTCCTCGTGGGTGAACGACAGCGGCTCGTCCTCTCCCTCCTCGTTCTCCTCGGTCGGCCGGTTCCCGTCCTCGTCGAGGAAGAACTCCTCGCGGTAGTCGTCCCAGGTGTAGTACCCTTTCAAGACGGGGACGGAGTAGGGGTCGTAACGGGCCGCGCACAGGTCCCAGAGGGCGTCGCCGACCGCCGCGGCGGCGCGGAAGCGGTAGTCCGTCTCGCTCGGGTCGAAGCCGAGCAGCGTCGCCGGATCGAACGCGACTCGGTCCCACTCCTCGGGGGTCGGCGGGCGGGACGGGACCGACTCGACATCGGCTCCATGCGCAACGACGACGCCGGAGACGCCCTCGCGACCGACCGACCGGTCGAAGACGGTTCGTGGGATCGGTTCCGCGGCCGCTGCGGTCTCGGCACCGGCACCCGATGTCGCCTCCACGCCGTCGCGTTCGTCCTCGAAGGAGAACGTCGCGTCGTCCGGGTCAGCGTCGGCATCGACCCCCTGTCTTTCTGCGTCGTCGGTGCCGTCGCCGCCCCTCCCGTCGCCGTTGGCACCGTCTCCCTCGCCTTCGGTCTCGTCCTCACCCGCGGCGGCTGCGGGCGGGGTCACCCGCCGATCGCCGGTCGGCACGACGGCGGCACCGCTAAGAACGACCGCGTCGGGACCGACGACGAGCGTCCCTCGATCCGGAGTGCCGTGTCCGGGAACCGCCGTCTCGCCGTCCGCCGCGAACGGCTCGTCGACCCCGGCGGTTCGGATAACCCCGTCGACGCCGTCCGGCAGGTGGAGGGCGACGGCGTCCGCCGGGACTACCGGCGCGTCCGGCACGTCCGCGTACACCCGCGCCGCTGCGTCCTCGTCCCCGCGATCAGCGAGCAGCGTCCGCCACGTGTACCGGTCGGTGACGACCGGCGAGCAGTCGCTCGTTCCGTCCCCCTCCTCGAAAATCACGTTCTCGAACGCTCGGTCGTCCGTTTCGTCTGTTTCGTCCGCATCGCCCGTCTCGTCCGTCGATACCTCCTCAGCGCCTCGCGTCTCCGGTTCGGCAGGGTCCGCGTCCGAATCGGCTGACCCGGACCCGTCGGACGCCGATCGACCGCCCCCGGTGTCGGATTGGAGGGCGGATCGTTCGACATCCTCGTCGCTCATAGTTCCGGGAACGCGCGGTCCGTTGAAAAAGGTGTCTCGCAAAACACCGCGATTGATAATCGACCGCGGACGGGCGGATTTTAGTCCCCCGCCCGCCGACCCTCCGTCGTGTCACGCTCCGACAGGTTCCCGCGACTCCGCCGACTGCGTCAGCGCGCGGTCAGGCGGCGCGTCCGGGCGGCGATCGCCGAGGAACTGCTCGGAACCCCGCGGAGCCTCGCCGTCGTCTGCGCGTTTACCGCGTTCATGTTCGCGGTCGGAGTCGGGTACTACGCGCCGACCGCGGACGAGGTGCCGGTCGTCCTCTGGCCGCTGTACGCGGACTCCGCGGTCGCGGTCGCGCTCGGCGGCGGCGTCCTCGCCAGCGTCGTCCCGACCGTCCGACGCGGCGGCAGCGTCACCGCGGACGCGCCCACCTCTCGCGGACTCGCGTACCTCCACACGGTCGCGTTCGTCTGGCTGGTCCAGTTCGGGCTCTGGCCGCTGGTGTCGCTCAACCTCGCCGTCGGTCAGTACGTCTCCGCGCCCGACGCGCTGATCTACTACTGGGGCGTGATCGGGACGCACCTGTTGTTCGTCGGACTCGCGCTCCTGTTCCCTGCGTTCGGCCGCACGACCCGCGGGGCGCTCGCGACCGCGCTGGGGCTCGGCGTCGCGAACGCCGTCGCCGACTACGGACTCGGATATCACCCGCCCCTGTTGTACGAGCCCGGCCCGGGCCTCACCGCCGCGACGCTCGCAATCGCGGTCGGTGCCGTCACGCTCGCGGCGCGCTCGTTCTGTCGGGTGGGTAAGGGACCGGCGTAGTACATCGTCTGAAACGGTAGATCCCCTACACGGTGTTAAATCACAAACAGGATACGCTGATCCGAGCGCAAGCGGTACGAAAGGGCACGGCGGGATCCACGCGAGCGAACGCAGTGGGCGAGCGTGGAGCCAGTCGCGCCCGTAGCCGAGCGAGGCGAAGGAACGGGCGCGACGGGATTCGAACCCGCGATCGAGAGGTTAGGAACCTCTCGCCCTGTCCGCTAGGCCACGCGCCCAAGACGGGAGGAGAAAACGGGACCGCGGTGATCGGTCGGCGTCGGGGACGACTTACGCGCTGGTTTCTTTGTCGGTCTCGGTCTCGAGGTCGTCGAACTCGTCGTCCTCGTCGTCGAGCGTCGAGTCCGCCTGCTCGCCATCTTGCATGTCTTTCAGCTCCTCTTCGACCTGTTCGCGCCCCTTCCGGAACTCGCCCATCGCCTGGCCGGTCGACCGCGCGAGCTTCGGGATCTTGTTCGCCCCGAACAGCAGGACCAGAACGAGCAGGATGATGAGGAGCTCCGGGCCCGCCGGAATGCCGCCGATCAGTGGAATCGCACTTATCATCTCTACTCCGCTCTAGCCCTGTGGCGACTATAGTCTTTTTGCCTTATCGGGTCGGCGCGGGCGCCGCGCACGGCCGCAGCGAACGCGAGCGAACGGCGCCGCCGCTCGGTAAGCGAATGGCTGAGATCTGTCGTCAGCACCCGGGAGGACCGAATCAGTCGGAACGCGCGAGCCGTGCGAAGTACCAGTCGCCGTCGTAGCGGACGAGCGGAGCGACGCTCTCCTCCGTCGCGATCGCGTCGATGACGGCCGCGAACGCGTCGGAGTGCGGCGGGGCCTCCGCGTGCTCCGAGTCGATCGCCGCGTCGAGGACCGCGCGTTGGTCCGCGGTCGGGTCGTCGATCGATCGGCCGCGCTCCTCGCCGACGGCCCGGCGGAAGTCGCGCTGCGACGAGGCGACGCGGTCGGCACGGACGGCGACGGTCCGCACCTCGACCGACCGCTCCCCGTCGAACGCGAACCGCAGCAGCTCGCCGTCCCACTCGACCCGCTGGTCGTCGTTCCCGGGGACGAACAGCGAGCGCTCTCGCCGCTCGGCGGACGCGTACGCGAACTTGACCCCGAACGGCGGGTAGTGCGGCGCGTGGACGAGCGACGCGTCCCCGAGCGCGTCGAGGACCGTGTCCCGGTCGTGGTCCGGGAGGTCCGCGAAGGGGACGCTCGACGGGGGACCGAGGAGGAAGGAGTCGACGGCGTCGACCTCCACCGTGTACGCGTAGCCCGGTGCCGCGACGGAATCGACCGTCTCGGTTTCGATCCGGTAGTACTCGGGGCCGTCGGTGACGACGTACGGTGCCGAGACGCCGGGCCCGTAGTACCCGTCGACGGTCCCTTCTCCGCCGTCGATCGCGGTCCGGACGGCCGTCCGTCCCGCGTGTCCGACGAAGTCGACTGGGGTGCTAAACTCGTTTGAGACGCCGACCAGCGAGGCCTCGTCGAGCCTGAGCACCGTCTCCGCGCGGGGGGCGTCTCCGCCGTCGTCCGTGAAACAGCCCGACAGCGTCGTCAGCGATGCGGTCGCCGTGAGCAGTGCCACCGTTCGACGTGAGAGGCGGCGTGGAGGGCCGGACATCACCTGTCCTGCGTCGGTGGTACACTTAATTCTCCCCCCGGCTCGCCGATCTGGCGCCCTCCGGCGTCACACGACGCGAGTCGGTACCCGAGCCGGCGGCCGAGTGCCGCCGCCGAAACGGTGATACGCCCGGCCGACGACGACCCGGTATGCCAGACGTCGGCGACGACGCCCCAGACTTCACCGGATCGGTCGTGGACGGCGACATCGAGCCGTTCGAACTCTCCGAGCACGTCGGCGACGAGCCGGTCGTGCTCGCCTTCTTCCCCGCCGCCTTCTCGAACACCTGTACCGACGAGATGGAGGCGCTACGGGACGGGTTCGACCGCGACGACTGTACGCTGTTCGGCGTGAGCACCGACCTCCCGCACGCGCTCGTCGCCTACCGCGTTCAGTACGACCTCCCGTTCGCGCTCGTCGCCGACCCGGACCACCGCGCGGTCGAGGCGTACGATGTCGTCGAGGACTTCGCACACTACGGCGTGGAGACCGTCGCGCAGCGCGCGGTCTTCGTGATCGACGCCGACGGGACTGTGACGTATCGCTGGCTCGCGGACAACGCCGGGCAGGAGCCGGACTACGACGCGCTCGCCGAGGCGGTGGCGGACGCGGCCGCCTGACCGGAGGGCGGACCGAGCGGTCGGGCGGGCCGCGCTCAGGCCGGGTCGCGCAGCGAGTCGAGCGCCTCGGGGTTCTCCATCGACGAGAGGTCGCCCGGGTCCTCGTCGTTGTACACCGACTCGATCGCGCGACGGATGATCTTCCCCGACTGCGTCTTCGGGAAGGCCTCGACGAACAGGAGTTCGCGCGGCCGGAACGGCTTGCCGTGTTCGTCGCCGACCAGCGCCCGGAGCTCCTCGCGGAGGTCGTCGCTCGGGTCGGCGCCCGGTTCGAGGACGACGTACGCGACGACCGCGGTCCCGGTGGTGTCGTCGGGGACGCCGACGGCCGCGGCCTGATTGACCGCGTCGTGGTCGATGAGGACGCCCTCGATCTCGGCCGGGCCGACCTTCCGCCCCGCGACGTTGAGCGCGTCGTCGGCGCGGCCGTGGAGGAACCAGAAGCCGTCCTCGTCCTTCTGCGCGAAGTCGCCGTGGTCCCACAGGTCGGGCCACGTCGACCAGTACTCGTTCAGGTAGCGCTCGTCGCCTGACCACAGCGACTTCGTCATCGACGGGCAGGAGTCGCGCGCGACGAGATAGCCGCGCTCGCCCGACTCCCGCACCGACTCGCCCGACTCGTCGACGATGTCGATGTCCATCCCGAGTCCCGGCCCCCCGAGGGTACAGGGCTTGAGGGGTTGGTTCGGCATCGGTATCAGGAAGCAGCCGCAGATCTCCGTCCCGCCGGAGATGTTGATTATCGGGCAGTCGCCCCCGCCGACCGCGTCGTGGAACCAACGCCACGACTCTGGGTCCCACGGTTCGCCGGTAGAGCCGAGGATACGGAGCGAGGAGAGGTCGTGCTCGTCGACCCACTCGTCCCCGTGCTTTCGGAGCGCGCGGATCGCGGTCGGCGAGATGCCGAACTGCGTGATCCCGTGCCGGTCGATCAGCTCCCAGAAGCGGTCGGGCTCCGGGTGGTCGGGCGCGCCCTCGTACATCACCACCGTGCCGCCGAACGCGTGGTTGCCGATCAGCGTCCACGGCCCCATCATCCAGCCGATGTCGGAGACCCAGAAGAACCGGTCCGCGGGCTTCTGGTCGAAGCCGAAGTGGATCTCCTTCGCGCACTGCGTGAGGACGCCGGCGTGGGTGTGGACGATCCCCTTCGGCTCGCCCGTCGTCCCCGAGGAGTACAGCAGCATGGACTCCTGGTCGCTCGGGAGCCGCTTCGTCTCGAACGACGACGGCTGCGAGCCGACCGCCTCGTCCCAAGTTCGGTCGCGCTCGTCGTTCCACGGGACCGGGTCGACGTCGCTCCCGCTGTCAGCGGAGTCGGCCGCGGGCGTCGCCCCCAGCCGGTCGTACACGACCACGTCCTCGACGTGACCCGCGTCGGCGACGGCCTCGTCAGCGGTCCCCTTCAGCCGGACGCCGTCGCCCCGGCGGTAGAACCCGTCGCCGGTGAACAGGACGGACGGCTCCGCGTCGTCGATCCGCGTCGCGGTCGCCTCGCGGCCGAACCCGGAGAAGATCGGCACGGCGATCGCACCGACCTTCAGGCAGCCGTAGAGGATCGAGACGACCTCGGGCACCATCGGCATATACAGCCCGACGGTGTCGCCGGTCTCGATCCCCGCCTCGGTCAGGTAGTTCGCGACGCGGTCGCTCTGCCGGCGGAGCTCGTGGAACGTGATCTCCCGGACGTCTCCGGGCTCGCCCTCCCAGATCAGCGCGACGCGGTTGCGGTTCGGCGAGTCGACGGCAGCGTGGCGGTCGACGACGTTGTGCGCGACGTTGACCTCGCCGCCGAGGTACCAGTCCGAGAACTGCGGCCCGTCGGCGTCGTCCCGGACCGCGTCGTAGTCGGTGAAGAACTCGATGTCGAGATAGTCGACGATCTCGTCCCAGAACCAGTCGACGCCCGACGCGGGCTCGCCCGGGACCTCCGAGGTGGTGCGCTCGATGAGCTCCTCGTAGTCGTCGATCCCGTACTCGCGCATGAACGCGGCGACGTTCGTCGACTCGGCGAACGCCTCGCTCGGTTCGTGTACGACCTCGTCTATCCCCTCGTACTCGTCCATCTCGCTCGGTGATTTTCGCGGCGACAGTAAGTAACTTTCCTGAAGGACTCGCCGGAGGTGTACGTACTCGCCCGCGACCTCGACGGTCCCGCCACGTCCACCGGTGCGTCGCCGTCGTCGCGGACCGGCAGGTCGAGGCGGCTCGGCTCGGCGCTGTTCCGCCCGAGGCAGCCGGCAGTCGCGCCGGCGAGCGCACCGATTCCCGCGACGAGGCCGCTGCGTCGTTCCGTGGGCATCGCTCGTCGCGACGGAAGTTCAAGCCCGCACAGAGGACCGGTGGCGCCTGGAAAGCGAACGGACGCCGCCGAGCGCGGTGCCTACTCGTCGTCCGTCTCCGCCTCGTCGTCGCCGTCCGCGGCGGCGTGGATCGACTCGGGGACGATGTCGACGGAGGCGACCTCGTCGTCGGGGTCGAGGTTCATCACGATGACGCCCTTCGTGTTGCGGCTCACCGTCGATACCTCCTCGACGCGGGTCCGCATGATCTGACCGTCGGCGCTCATAGCGATCAGGTGGTCGCCGAGGGTCACCGCCTCGATGGCGACGACCTCGCCGTTCCGGTCGCCGGTCTTGATGTCGACGAGCCCCTTCCCGTTCCGCGACTGCGGGCGGTACTCGTCGAGGTCGGAGCGCTTCCCGTAGCCGTTCTCGGTGACGGTGAGCACCCAGTTGTGGTACTCCTCGTCGATGGCGGCGACACCCGCGACGGCGTCGCCCTCGCGGAGGTCGATGCCGATCACGCCGCGGGCCGTCCGGCCCATGGCGCGCGCCTCGGTCTCCTCGAACCGGATCGCCATCCCGTCCCGGCTGCCGATGACGATGTCTGTGTCGCCGTCGGTCACCTCGACGTCGACGAGTTCGTCGCCGTCCTCCAGCCGGATCGCCCGGATCCCGGTCGAGCGGATGTTCCCGAACTCGTCGACCGCGGTCCGCTTGATGTAGCCGCCGCGGGTGACCATCGTGAGGTACTCGTCGTCGTCCAAGTCCTCGGTGTTGACGACCGACTCGATCTCCTCGCCGTCGTCGAGGTCGAGGAGGTTGACCGCGGACTTCCCGCGCGCCGTGCGGGACATCTCCGGGATCTCGTAGGTCTTCAGCTCGTAGATCTGGCCGTGGTTCGTGAACACGAGGAGGTAGTCGTGGGAGTTTGCCGCGAACACCGAGGAGACGCGGTCCCCCTCTTTGAGCCCCGTGCCGATGATCCCCTTGCCGCCGCGGTTCTGCGCGCGGAACGTGTCGAGCGACATCCGCTTGATGTAGTCGTCCTCGCTCATCACGACGACGCACTCCTCCTCCGGGATGAGGTCCTCGTGGGTCACGTCGCCCGCGTCCTCGATGAAGCTCGTCCGGCGCTCGTCGTCGTACTCGGCTTTGATCTCCTGAAGCTCGTCGACGATCACCTGATCGAGCTCAGCGGGGTCGGCGAGGATCGTCTCCAGCCGCTCGATACGCGCCTTCACCTCCTCGTACTCCGACTCGATCTCCGCCGTCTCCATCGACGTGAGCGAGCCGAGCTGCATCCGGACGATGTGGGCCGCCTGCGCCTCGGTGAAGTCGAACGCCGACTCCAGCGCGGCCTTCGCGGCGTCGCGGTCGTCGGAGTCCTGGATCGTCTCGACGACGCTGTCGACGTTGTCGAGGGCCTTCAGCCGCCCTTCGAGGATGTGTGCGCGGTCCTCGCGCTCGGCGAGCTCGTGTTCGGAGCGCCGGCGCACCACCTCGCGGCGGTGGTCGACGTAGTGTTCGAGCGTCTGCTTGAGGTCCAGCACCTGCGGCGAGCCGTCGACCAGAGCGAGGTTGATGACGCCGAACGTGCGTTCGAGGTGGCTCTCCAGCAGCTGGTTCTTGACGACTTCCGCCATCGCGTCGCGCTTGAGCTCGACGACGATCCGGATCCCGTCGCGGTCCGACTCGTCGCGCAGGTCGCGGATCCCTTCGATCGCGCCCTCGTTGACGTCCTCGGCGATGCGCTCGACGAGCCGCGACTTGTTCTGCTGGAAGGGGAGCTCGCTGATGACGATCCGTCCCTCCTCCTCGTGGACCTCGAACTCCGCGCGGACGCGGATCCGTCCGCGCCCCGTCTTGTACGCCTTGTGGACCGCGTTCCGCCCGACGATGTTCGCGCCGGTCGGGAAGTCCGGCCCCTTGACGTGTTCCATCAGATCCTCGACGGTCGCGTCGGGGGTCTCTATCAGCTCGACGGTGGCGTCGATCACCTCGCCGAGGTTGTGGGGCGGGATGTTCGTCGACATTCCGACGGCGATACCCGACGAGCCGTTGACGAGCAGGTTCGGGAACGCCGCGGGCAGCACCTCCGGCTCCTCGAGGCGGTCGTCGTAGTTCGCCTGGAAGTCGACGGTGTCGCGCTCGATGTCCGCCATGAGCTCCTCGGCGATGGGGGCCATCCGGGCCTCCGTGTACCGCATCGCGGCCGGCGGGTCGCCGTCGACGGAGCCGAAGTTCCCCTGCCCGTCGACCAAGGGGTAGCGCATCGAGAAGTCCTGCGCCATCCGGGCGAGGGTGTCGTAGATGGCGCTGTCGCCGTGCGGGTGGTAATCGCCCATCGTCTCGCCGACGACGGAGGAGGACTTGCGGTGCGCGGAGTTGCTCGTCACGCCCGCCTCGTTCATCGCGAAGAGGATCCGGCGGTGGACGGGTTTGAGCCCGTCGCGCACGTCGGGGAGCGCGCGACCCGCGATGACGGACATCGCGTAGTCGATGTACGACTGCTCCATCTCGTCTTCGATGCGGGCGTTCGTCACCTGTGCTGCGCGGACGTCGCCGGGGTCGGCGTCGGGCGTCTCCGAGCTCATATGTCCACCCACTCCGCTTCGGTCGCGTGCTCCTTGATGAACTGCTTGCGCGGCTCGACCGCGTCACCCATCAGCACGTTGAACATGCGGTCCGCGGCGGCCGCGTCGTCGATGGTGATGCGCTTGAGCCGGCGGTTCGTCGGGTCCATCGTGGTGTCCCACAGCTGGTCGGGGTTCATCTCGCCGAGCCCCTTGAACCGCTGGACCTGCGTGGGGTTGCCGTCGCACTCCTCCTCGACGATGCGGTCGCGCTCCGCCTCGGTCATGGCGTCGTACGTCTCGCCGCGGTACCGGACGCGGTACAGCGGGGGCTGGGCCGCGTACACGTAGCCGGCCTCCAGAAGTGGCTTCATGTGCCGATAGAGGAGCGTGAGGAGCAGCGTCCGGATGTGGGCGCCGTCGACGTCGGCGTCAGTCATCAGGATGATCTTGTTGTACCGGACGTCGTCGAGGTCGAACTCCTCGCCGATGCCCGCGCCGATCGCGGTGATCAGCGCGCGGATCTCGTCGTTCTCTAGGATGCGGTCGAGGCGGTGTTTCTCGACGTTGAGGATTTTCCCCTTCAGCGGGAGGATCGCCTGGTTCTCGCGGTTCCGGCCCTGCTTGGCCGAGCCGCCCGCGGAGTCGCCCTCGACGACGAACAGCTCCGCCTCGGTCGGGTTGCGGGTTTGGCAGTCCGCCAGCTTACCGGGGAGCGCGGTCGACTCCAGCGCCGACTTGCGGCGGGTGAGCTCCTCGGCCTTCTTCGCGGCCTTCCGGGCGCGCGCCGCCTCCGCGGCCTTGTGGACGACCTTCTCGGCGGTGTCGGGGTTCTCCTCGAAGAAGGTGCCGAGCTTCTCGTGGGTCGCGGACTCGACGACGCCGCGGACCTCGCTGTTGCCGAGTTTCGTCTTCGTCTGCCCCTCGAACTGCGGGTCCGGGTGTTTCACCGAGACGACCGCCGTGAGCCCCTCGCGGACGTCTTCGCCCTTGAGGTTGGCGTCGAGGTCGTTGACGAGCCCCTGTTCGTTGGCGTAGTCGTTGACGGTCCGCGTGAGGGCGGTCTTGAAGCCGGTGAGGTGGGTGCCGCCCTCGCGGGTGTTGATGTTGTTGGCGAACGCGTGGACGGAGCCCTGGAGCTCCTCGGTCGCCTGCATCGCGACCTCGACGTGGACGCCGTCGGTCTCGCCCTCGAAGTAGATGACCTCCTCGTGGATCGGCGAGCGCGTCTCGTTGAGGTACTCGACGAACTCGCGGATGCCGCCGTCGTAGCGGAACGTCTCCTCGCTGTCGTCGCGGTCGTCGGCCAGGCGGATCTCGACACCGGAGTTGAGGAAGGCGAGCTCGCGGAGTCGGTTCGCGAGCGTGGAGGTCTGGAACTCCGTCGTCTCGAATATCTCCTCGTCGGGCCAGAACCGGATCTCGGTCCCGGTCGACTCGCCGGCGTCCATGTCGCGGACGCGCTCGAAGCCGTCCTCGTCGGGTTCGCCGCGCGCGAACCGGTGGCGGAAGACGCCGCCGTCACGTTTGACCTCGACCTCGAGCCGCTCGGAGAGGGCGTTGACGACGCTGACGCCGACGCCGTGGAGCCCGCCGGAGACCTGGTACGACTTGGAGTCGAACTTCCCGCCGGCGTGGAGGACCGTCAGGATGACCTCGAGCGCGGGGCGGTCGTACTCCTCGTGGGTGTCGACGGGGATGCCGCGCCCGTCGTCGCTGACGGAGACGGAGCCGTCGTCGTGGATCCGTACCTCGATCTCCTCGCAGTAGCCCGCGAGGGCCTCGTCGATGGAGTTGTCGACGACCTCGTAGACGAGATGGTGGAGCCCCCGACCGTCCGTGGACCCGATGTACATCGCCGGTCGCTTACGGACGGCCTGCAGGCCTTCGAGGACCTGAATTTGGCCGGCTCCGTATTCGCTCTGCTCTGACATAGGAACTTACACTCGCTAGTCGCTGTCGGGTTATAAACCCGGCGCACGCGCGCGTGTGAGCCCCCGACGGCGACGTGTGCCTAGCTCTCCCACAGCTACAAACCGCGCCCTCGCGTACCCGTCGCCGATGCTACCGATGGCGGACTCCTTCGACCACGTTCACCGCGGCTGCGAGATCCGGTACGGGCGGGGACGAGTCGCCGACCTCGGCGCCTGGCTCGGCGATCGCGGCCTCGACGGCGCGCTCGTCGTCTGCGGCTCGAACACCGGCGCGAACGACGCCCTGATGGATCCGGTCCGAGACGGCCTCGGCGACCGACTCGTCGGCGTCTTCGACGGGACAACGCCAGACAAGCGGGTCGAGACCGCCTACGACCTCCTCGACGCGCGGGCCGAGGCGGACGCGGACGTCCTCGTCGCGGTCGGCGGCGGCGCCAGCCTCGACGTCGCGAGACAGGCGACGCTGCTCGCGGCCGACGGCCGGGATCTCGACGCCCTCCGCGGCGACGCGGAGGCCGGCGCAGACGCGCTCGGCGACCTTGCGCCTGAGAGCGGCCCCGCCCTCCCGGCTGTCGTCGTGCCGACGACATTCGCGGGCGCGGACGTCTCGACAGGCGGCTCGCTGGAGGTCCTCTCGGCCGACGAGTCGCCGACCGGACAGCCGGTGACCGTCAGCGGGAGCGGCGCGTGGCCGATCGTCGACGTGGCCGACCCGGCGCTGTTCGAGACGACGCCGGCCTCGGTGCTGGCCGGGTCGGCGATGAACGGGTTCGACAAGGGGATCGAGACGCCGTACGCCCGCGACGCCTCCCCGGTGAGCGACGCGGCCGCGGTCCACGGACTCCGCCTCCTCTCGGACGCGCTCCCCCGCGTGGCCGGCGACCGACCGGGCGGCGAGGACGCGATGGACCGCGCGGTCGTGGGGTCGCTGCTCGTCCAGCTCGACTCCAAGATCAGCGTGATCCACGCGTTCGGCCACGGGTTCGCGCGGCGATACGAGGTTCAGCAGGGCGCGGTCCACGCCGTCGTCGCGCCGCACGCGCTGGCGTACCTCTTCGACGAGGTCGACGCGAGCCGGCGGGCGCTGGCCGCCGGGCTCGGGATCCGGACCGGCGGCCGCGACGAGGCAGCGATCGCCGAGGATGTCGTCGCGGCCGTCGCCGAGGTCCGGAACGCGCTCGATGTCCCGAGCCGCCTCCGGGATCTCCCCGAGACCGACGAGGACGACCTCCCGGCGATCGCCGAGTTCGTCGCCGAGGACCCGCCGATGGAGCGCGCGCCGGCCGACCTCGACGCGACTCCCGAGGAGATCCTCGGCGTGTTGCGGGCGGCGTGGTAAGGCCGGGGAGACGGCCTATCCGTCGGACGACCCGGCCCCGTACGTCTCAAGCGAGGTCAACCGCCCGGCCTCGGTCTCAAACACGTCGACGAACGCGAACAGCACGTCGCCGTCAGCGTCACGGAGGCGGCCGCAGACCGCGACGCCGGGACCCGACGGATAGACGCGGTCGACCGCGTGGGTCGTGTCGGTGTTCGGCCGCCCGTCTCGCATGAACGCGACGAACCGGTCGCGTCCCTCGAACGTCCTGTCGCCGCGCCGCTGGACGAATTCGGGGTCGAGCAGCGACGCGAGCCGCTCGTACTCGCCGGCGTCGATCGCGTCGTAGTAGGCCCGGGCGAGCGCGGCGGGGTCGGCGCTTTCGCCCGCCGGATCTCCGCTGTCCGCGTCGGCGTTCGCTCTGCTGTCCGCGTCGGCGTTCGCTCCGCGCTCTGCGTCGTCCGCCTCACGCCGCGAGGGCATCGAACTCCTCGGCTGAGGTCCGGGTTCCCTTCGAGATGATCACGTCGCCGCCTCGCAGCGTGGTGTCGATGTCGTGGCCGACCAGCCACCCCTCGTCCGGGCGGCGGATCGCGAGGACGCTCGTCGAGATGTCGGTCGCGGGCACGCCGTCGGCGACGGCGGTCCCGTCGAGTTCGCTCCCCTCGACGACGACGGTCCGGGTGATTATCTCGTCGGACTCCTGGACCGCCATCTCCACGACCGGGTGGACGTCGAGGTCGCGGAGGACTCCCTCGGTGATCGCCAGCGCGGCGTCGGATATCTCCTCGGTCGCGACGCCGAGGTGGATGAGTCCCCGCAGCGACACCGGGTCGTCGGCCTCGGCCGCGGCGCGGAGCGTCCACGCCTCGAACCGCGACTGGAGCGCGTCCACCTCGATCTCGAGGTTGCTCACCTCCTCGGCCAGCTCCTCGTTGTCGAAGAGGACCGACCCGTACGCGAGGTCGACGGCGAGCTCGGAGAGGTTCTTCATCAACACGATCGAGTCGACCGCGCGCTCCAAGTCGTCGATCGCCGGCTCGGGCGCGGGCTCGGGCTCGAACGGGTCGCCGCTCAGCTCGGGGTACACGTCCTCGACGCCCGCTTCGGGCCCCCGAAGCAGAGTCACGTCGCCGGGCGCTAACCGGGTGGTCGGTCCGGGGTTGAGGATCCAGTCCTCGTCGCGCCGGACCGCGATGACGCGGACGCCGGTCTCCGATTCGAGGTCGATATCGTCCAGCGTCCGGCCGGCGTACGCGGACTCGCCCCGCACGGTCCCGCGGACGAGCGTCTCCACGCCCGCGGAGAGCGCGCCCCGCATCGCCTCGGGGAGCCCGATCTCCTCGGTGACGATCTTGGCGATGTCGCCCGCGGCGTCGGCGACCTTGTCGGCGGCCGCGATGACGCCGAGCACGGGCGCGAGCGTCTCCGCCTCGTTCGGGTTCCGCGCGGCGAGCATCAGGCTCATCCGGGCGCGCATCTGGAGCACGTCCATCCGGTGTTCCAGCTCGACGACCTCGTGCGCGACCGTCGGGCTCGCGTGGAGAACCGCCGAATAAGACAGATCGATCAACAGCTCCGCGGTGTCCTTCATTTCGACGAGCAGGTCCTTGACGCTCGTCGGCTCGTAGCGGACCGTGCGCTCGTCGAATCGTCCCATGTGACTCCCTCTCCGGCACCGAGTAAAAGGCTTGTTGCGGGAGTTCGAACGGTCGGAGCGGAGGAGACGACCGCCGCGTCAGAGCGCGTCGCCGGCGACGTAGCCCGGCGCATCCTCTGGCGATTCCGTGCCGTCGCCGACGGGCGCGGCGAGGTCGACGAGCGCGAGCCATCCCAGCAGCCGGGCCGCGCGGCCCCGCCACGTCGCCTCCCAGTCGGGATCGCGGGCCCTGTCGTGCCGCGGAACTCGGTCGCGGGTCGCGGCGAAGAGGTCGGGGGCGGTCAGCGGGTCGTCGGTCGAGGCCTCCCGCAGCGCCGCGAGCGCCTCGGGGCCGAACAGGACCTCCTCTCGGAGCCCCTCGCGGACGCGCTCCGGCGTCGGCTCGGCGTCGGCGCGGACGAACCCCCGAGAGGTGTCCTCGGCGAGGTCGAGCGCGCGCAGGAACGCGAGCCAGTCGTTCGCGGTCTGACGGTCGGGGAGGTCGCGTCGCCGCCGGAGGCGGGCGCAGCAGTCGTCGGCGGTACCCGGGACGAGCGGGACCGCGCGCTGGTACTCGCGGAGGGCGTCGAGGTCGGCCGGGGGTTCGGGGACGGGTTTGAGTCGCATCAGTCGGAGACGCTCGCGGCGTCAGCGGTAGCCGAACGACTCGGCGAGCAGCTCCTCGTCGGTCTCACCGACGGTGTAGACGGGGCCGTCGACGACGTCGACGGTGACCCGCGCCGGGGCGAACACGCTCTCGGGCACGTCGTAGAAGTCCCAGTCGGCGTCCTCGAACACCTCAACGAAGGGGGTGCCGTACTCCTCGCCCGCGGTCGAGACGATCTCGCCGAAGCGGTCGTCGTCGCGCGCGACCTGGAGGTGGACCTCGCCGCCGTACGCCAAGGCGTCGTTGGTCCGGCCCATCGCCTCGGTCTCGTCGCGGGTCGGGGGCGCGAGCGGCGCGGAGCCGGAGGCGTGGAGCACGTCCGTGGGCTCGTAGCCGACCTCCAACAGGCGGAAGACGGCGAGTTCAGCGGCGCGGGCCGCGGTGGTGACGGAGCCCGCGGTCGAGCCGGTGGCGAACGTCGGGAGGAACACGCCGTCGGTGTCGACCTCGGCCAGCTTGGCGACCTGTTCGGCGACCTCCTCGTCGGGGAGCGCCGTCGACTCGACCGCCAGCGTGGCGAACTCGGAGGAGTCGTAGTAGCCGACGCGCTCGAACTCGGTCTCGCGGCCGACGAGCGCGCGGGCGGGGCCGGAACCCAGCCCCTCGAAGCCGCCCTCGGTCGTCAGCTCCCAGCCGGCCTTCTGCGAGCAGAGCAGCGCGACCGCGGGGTGGTCCGTCGACAGCTCGACGTACTGGCGCGGCGCGCCGGCGAGCCGGCCCATTCGCGTCTGGAGGTTCGCGAGCCCGGCGGTCTGGATCTCCGCGAGCAGGAGTCCCGCCTCGACGCCGCCGGCCGCGTCGACGCCGAAGTCGACGACGGTGGCGCCGTTGTCCAGCTCGTAGCCGACGACATCCAGCTCGCCGGCGAAGTCGAGCGCCTCGTCGACCAGCTCGATCGCGGTCCGATTGATGCTTTCCATAAACGAGCGTACTCGCTCCCCGTTTAAGGGGTTTGGCTGTTCGGCTCGGGGCGTCGCAAGAGATCCGGTGGACGTTACTTATAAACAACCGAGGCGGTGGCGCGTGCCTCCGAACGCCCGCAGGGCGTGAGGAGCACGCGCGAGGGAGTCGCTCGCCCGCGGCGAGCGACGCGGCTGGGGAGGTGTGAGGCTGCGGTGCTGCGCGTTCCCGCGAGCGAAGCGAGCGGGAGCACGGAAGTCGCAGCCCGCGCAGCAAAGCGAGCAGGAACGTCTTCCGGTGGGGCTTTGCCGGTGTCTGTCGCCGGTCCACCAGCGACTATTTAGAATTGAGCGAGCGCGATTTCGGGAGCGTTCGACCGAAATGCTTCGTCAGCCGGATGTAAGCGAGCGTTCCGAGTCGTCACCAGAAGCCGTCGGAGTCGCTCGGGCCGCCGGCCTCGCCGGGGCCGCTCGGACCGCGGGGCCCGCTCGGTCTCGGATCGGGGTTGATCTCGACGGGGGCAGACTCAGCCCGCGGGTCGATCTCGCGCCCCTCGTCGTAGCGGACGAACGAGAGGTAGAACGCCTCGCCGCAGCCGACGCCCTCGGCGTCCGGCTCGCGGTACGGCTCGTCGCCGCCGACGTCGGTGCCGCGCACGCCGTCGTGCGGGTCCCACTCGACGCCGTCGCTCTCGCCGCAGACGAACCGGACGCCGTCGGCGTCGGCGGTGTCGCCGTCTTCGGTCGCCTCGTCGGCGTCGAACGGCTCGGTCGGCGCGACGTACGTCCACCCCTCCAGCGGGTACGGCGTCACCGACTTGTCCGCGAGGTACCCCTCGCGTTCGAGCGCGACGAGCGTCCCGCAGTGGGGACAGTAGTACGTGACCGGGTAGCTCATACGTCTCGTAGGGGACCCGTTTATAAACAGCCGTCGCCGCCGCGTCAGCTATTTGATCGCTCGGGCCGACGATTCGACATCTCATCCGATACCACTCCTGACAGCTCGGACGCATCGGACGACTCGTCCGGCCCCGTTACCCGCCGCCGGCTCCTCTACGGCGTCGCGGGCGGCGTCGGTCTCCTCGGGGGCGGCGGACTGTACGTCGCCAACGCGCTCGACGGCGACTTCGGCGGGTACGAGGCGCCAGAGTCACAGCCGATGGTCTCCACCCGAGGGCGGCTCGACGCCGACGAGCCGACGACGCGCTCGGGGTCGTGGGAGTTCGGCGGCAGCGACGCGGTGGTCCTGTACGTCCACGGCCTCGGCGCGGACGCAGAGTCGGCCCGCGATCAGGCGTACGCGGCGCGATTGGGGCTGGCGGCGGCGTCGGACTCGGCGGGCGGCGACGACGCGGCGGCGAGCGTCCCGCCCGTGATCGGCTACTCGTGGTCGTCGAACGACGACTGGGGACCGGCGAAGCGCACCGCCGACGCCAACGCCGCCCCGCTCGCCGACTGGCTGACGGCGTGGGCGGACGAGGACGGCCGTCCGGTCCACCTGTTCGCGCACTCGCTCGGCGCTCGCGTGACCGGAGCGGCGCTGCGCGAACTCGCGGACAGGGGGCGGACGGACGCCCTCGCCTCGGTGTCGCTGTTCGGCGGGGCGATCCCGCACGACAGCGTCGGGACCGACGGGGCGTACGGGGCGGCAATTGGGGCGCTCGACGCGCCCCTCTACAACTTCCACAGCCGGAACGACCGCGTCCTCGGGTGGGTGTACCGCGCCTCCGACCGGACCCGGGCGGTCGGCCACGGCGGGCTGTCCGGCGCCGCGACCGCGCCGGACGGCTACGCCGACATCGACGTCAGCGATCTGGTGGCGGACCACTACTCGTACCTCGAACCGGACGCGGGCTGTCTGCCGCGCGCGATCGGCCGGATCGGGTTCGAGTAGTGCGACGGCGCACTCCGGGGCGCCTCGCCGCCGACTCGCCCCCGGAACCCCTTTTACCGGCGCGGTCGACCCTTCGGGCATGATCGACGAGACCGTCGCCGAGATCCGGGCGATGCGGACCCACAGCACGTCCGCGGTGGCCGTGAAGGCGACGCGGTCGCTCGCGGACCTGTTAGACCGGGAGTACGTGACCGTCGACGAGTTCGAGCGCGACCTCGAACACAACGCGGGCGTGCTGCGCCGGTCGAACCCCTCCCACGCCGCGCTCCACAACGCGATGCGCGAGGTCGAGCGATCCATCGTCGGCGAGGCGACGAGCGTCGAGGGCGCGAAGCAGCTGTTGGAGGACGTGATCGCCCGCGTCGTCGACGACATCGAGACGGCGAAGGGCGAGGCGGCCGCCAACGCGGCCGAGCACATCGAGGACGGCGACACGCTGCTCGTCCACGACTACTCCACGACGGTGCTGGAGGCGATCGAGAACGCCGCGCGCGACGGGGCGCACCTGACCGTCTACGTCACCGAGGCGCGCCCGCGGACGCTCGGCCGCAAGACCGCGCGGATTCTCGCCGGGGTGTCCCGCGTCGACGTCCGCATGGTCGTCGACAGCGCGATGGGGTACGCGCTCCGCGACTGCGACCGCGTCCTGCTCGGTATCACCTGTATTACCGGGGGAACCTACTACAACCGGATCGGCACGTTCCCCCTCGTCGTCACGGCGCGCGAGCTCGGCGTCCCAGTCACCGCGGTCGGCTCGGGCGCGAAGACGATCGAGGAGTTCCGGTTCGAGAACGAGTTCCGCGACGCCGTCGAGGTGATGCGCGAACCCGTCGAGGACGTCGAGATCGAGAACCCGAGCTACGACGCCACCCCGATCGGGATGATCGACACCGTGATCACCGACGACGGCGTCCGGGACTGAGGGCCCGACGAGGCGAGAAGACGAGCGCTGCCGGCGAACCCCGTCGAGCGGACAAAAGCGCTTTGTGTGTGTACCGTGTTAACAGGCGTAATGAGCGTTCGTACGGGTTCGACGACGGTGTTTCAGATCCCCGATCAGGGGGTGACGGCGGCGGGGTGTTCGAGCGGCTGGTGCGACCTGTGGGCGGTCGCGACCGATCCGGGCGTGCTGACGGCGGTCGCGATCGTCGGTCTCGCCGCGCTGGTCGCGTTCGCGTACGTCCGGGACGCCGAGGCGGCCTGTCACCGCGAGCGACGCCGCGTCCTCGACGAGCGGGACGCGTTCGAGTCGTTCGCCGACCGCGTGGCCGACATCGACACCATCTCGGCCGCGACGGACTCGACGCCGTCCGGCGTGCCGGCCGGCTCGCTCCGCGGAATGGGCGCTCCCGGCGACGGGGCGCGCGGCCCCGGCGGCGGATCGCCCGGGAGCAGCGTCAGCCTCAGACGGGTGATGGCCGCGTACGACGACACCGTGCTGTCGCTCCCTCACTACCGGGCCGAGTACGACGAGACGCCCGCGGAGAGCCTGGCGGCCGAACTCGGTCCGGACGCCGTGACCGCGCTGGCGTCGGACGGGGGGCTCTCGGGCGCCGCGCAGTCGGCGCTCGTCGACCGGAGCCGCCGCGCCGTCGACGCACGCGAACGCCTCGCCGACGCGATCGACGAAGAGATCGACGCGATCGGCGACAGGGAGTCAGCGCTGTCGGCGATCGACCGCCGTCGCCGCCGGCTGCTCGGTCACTTAGACGGGGTCCGACCCGGCTGCGAGGCCGAGGCCGCCGTCGACGTCTGGAGCCGGCTGGCGGAACTCGAAGGGGAGTGCGACGACCTCGCCGCCGACCGACAGCGCTCGTTGGACGATCCCCCGTTGACGCCGCGCACGCCGCTCGACGCCGACCGCGAACGGCCGTTCTACGCCTACCTCTACGGCCCGACCGACGGGCCGCGGTACCCGGTGTTGGCCCAGATCGCGGAGGTCGCAGACCGGATCCGCGCGGATAAGGACCGCGTCGGGGGACGAATCGCCCGCGGCCGCTGACTCTCCCGGGCGCCCCGGACCGGCGGAAACTCCAAACTACCGGATTGTTTATGAAGGTAGGGCGGGTCTGGGGGGGTATGAGTTGGCA
>NZ_SGTV01000029.1:0-39942 GCF_005435035.1 Halorubrum sp. SD690R
CCACGCACGAACACAAGTGTTCCTTGCGCTGTGTCTCCGTCTCGTCGTTGTAATCACCAATTTCGAGCGGGGAGACGACCTTGGCCGCGAGAAGCTCAAGCTATGAGATGGTTTCTATGACAGGCTCTTCCGCCACCGTTACTTCACGGATGTCTGACACAGACGAGACCGACGTACTGCGCGAACTCGCCTCGCTGCCGACGATCGCGAGCCCGCGCGTGTCCCCGGACGGCGAGACGGTCGCCCTCTACTACGACGTCACCGGCCGCAACGAGCTTCACCTTCTCAACCCCGCCGACGGCTCGTTGGAGCGGCTCAGCGACGGCGACGTGCCGCGCTCCGTCCGCGCCGGCTTCGAGTGGGACCCGAGCGGCGACCGGCTCTTCTACCACCGCGACGAGGGCGGCGACGAGCAGCACGACGTGTGGGCGATGTCGCTCGACGGCGAGAGCGAGCCCGTCGTCGAGATGGACGGCCAGATCCGGCTCCACGACGTGGGCGAGGACGGCGAGACGCTCCTGCTCGGCTCCAGCCGCGACGGGCAGATGAACCTCTACCGCCACGACGTGTCGACCGCCGAGACGACGAAGCTCACCGACTACGAGCGCGCGGTCGCAGCCGGCGAACTCTCCCCCGACGGCGACCGGATCGCGTACACCACGAACGAGACCGACGCCTACGAGAACAGCGACGTGTACGTCGCCGACGGCGACGGGTCGAACGCCGTGAACCTGGAGATCGGCGATGTCGGCGCCGAGGCCGCGCCGGCGGACTGGGGTCCTGACGGTGACCGCCTGCTCGTCGTCGACAACACCACCGACCTCGGGCGGGCCGGGATCGTCGACCTCGCCGACGGCGTCGAGGACGCGACGGTGACGTGGTTCGGCGAGGGCGAGTTCGAGGAGTCGCCGAGCCACTTCCTCGAGGGCGGCGACCGGTTCGTCGTGAGCCGGACGCGCGGGGCGGTGACGGTGCCCGTCGTCTACGACGCCGACACGGGCGAGAGCGAAGAACTCGACTTCCCCGCGGGCGTCGCGAGCGTCACTGAGGGCCGGCTGGCCGACGACCGCCTCCTCGCGTACCGGACCACGTCGAGTCGGCGGCCGGAGCTGGTGGCGTACGATCTCGCCACCGACGACGCCGAGACGGTTTTTGACGCGGAGTACGGCCCGTTCGACCCCGACGACTTCGTCGAGCCCGAGACGGTCTCGTTCGTCTCCGACGGGGTCCCCGAGACGCCGGCGCGGGCGGTCGACCACGACCCCTACGAGGAGTTCGAGATCGAGGGGCTGCTGTTCGACTCCGGTCGCCGACCCTCGCCACTGGTCGTCAATCCGCACGGGGGGCCGCGACACCACGACATGCGGCGGTTCAGCTACCGCGTCCAGTTCCTGCTCTCGCGCGGCTACTCCGTCCTTCAGGTGAACTACCGCGGCTCCACGGGTCGCGGTCGCGAGTTCGTCGAGGAGCTGTACGACGACTGGGGCGGCGCCGAGCAGGGCGACGTGGCGACGGGCGCCGAGCACGTCCTCGACGAGTACGATTGGCTCGACGAGGACCGCGTCGCCGTCTACGGCGGCTCCTACGGCGGCTACTCCGCCAACTGGCAGATGGTCCAGTACCCGGACCTGTACGCCGCCGGGATCGCGTGGGTCGGCGTGAGCGACCTGTTCGACATGTACGAGAACACCATGCCCCACTTCCGGACGGAGCTCATGGTGAAGAACCTCGGCGAGCCGGACGAGAACGAGGCGACCTACCGGGAGCGCAGCCCGGTGAACTACGTCGAGAACGTCGACGCGCCCCTCCTAATCGTCCACGGCGTCAACGACCCGCGGGTGCCCGTCTCGCAGGCGCGGATCCTCCGCGACGCGCTCGACGAGGCCGGCTTCGAGGAGGGCGACGACTACGAGTACAAGGAGCTCGGCGAGGAGGGCCACGGCTCGGGCGACATCGACCAGAAGATCCGCTCGCTGGAACTGCTCGACGACTTCCTCGACCGTCGGATCGGCGCGGAGCGCACCGCCGTCACCTCGCTGAACGACTAGCGAGGCGTGGTTCGGCGATTAGCGATGCGGCGTTCGACTGACGCCGGCGGTCGGCTGGTGTCGGCGGGCGGGACCGATTACGCCGTGGTTTAACACGCGGTCGGTCGAACGGGAGGTATGGCACTCGCGGACCCCGATCTCTCGGACTCGACGGCGTTCATCACCGGAACGACGCGCGGCATCGGCAAACAGATCGCGCTCGCGCTCGCTGACCGCGGCTGTAACGTCGTCTCGACCGGCAAGACGACGGACGACGACGACTCCGAGCTGGCGGGGTCGATCGAGCAGACGGCCCGGGAGGTGCGCGAGCGCGGGCCGGAGGCGCTCGCGCTCGAACTCGACCTCCGCGACGAGGACCGCGTCGAGGCGGTCGTCGAGGAGGCGATCGACCGCTTCGGCGAGGTCGACATCGTCATCAACAACGCGAGCGCGATCCAGCTGGCGAACGTCGCGGACCTCCCGGCCGACCGGTTCGACCTCCTGACCGACGTGAACGTCCGCGGGACCCACCTCGTCGCGCACGCGTTCGCCGACCACCTCGCGGGGCTCGACGAGGCGTGGCTGCTGTCGAACTCGCCGCCGATCGTGACCGACCGCTCACCGGGGAAGGCGCCGTACGCGTGGTCGAAGCTCGGCATGTCGTTCATCACGCTCTCGCTCGCCGAGGAGCTGGCGAGCGACGACGTGGGCTGTAACACCTTCTGGCCGGTGACGACGATCGACACCCGCGCGACGCGCTACTTCGGGCTCGGGACGGAGGACGACTGGCGCACCCCCGAGGTCGTCTCCGACGCCGTCCTCGAGATCCTCGCGCGCGACCCCGCTGAGTGTACGGGCAACAGCTTCTACGACGAGGACCTGCTCCGCGAGGCGGGCGTGACAGACTTCTCCGCGTACAACGTCACCGAGGGCGACCCCGCCCCCATGTCCGTGCGGCTGTTCGCGCCCGAGTTCGAGCGCGAGGACTGAGCGGGTCGACTCACTCCGCGACCGCCGCCCGCAGCGCCGCGGTCGCCGCTTCCGGGTCCTCGGCGGCCGTGATAGCCGACAGCGCCGCCACGCCGGTCGCCCCCGCCTCGACCACCGGCGCGGCGTTCCCCGCGTCGACGCCGCCGATCCCGATCACCGGGAGGTCGACCGCGTCGGCGACCGCGGCGATCCGCTCCGTCCCGATCCCGTCGCGGTCGCCGGAGACGTCCTTCGAGTCGGTGCCGTAGACGGCGCCGACGCCAAGGTAGTCGGCCCCAGCGGCCTCGGCCTCGCGCGCCTGCTCCACCGTCGAGGCCGACACGCCGACGACGGCGCCTTCTCCCAGCCGCTCGCGGGCGACCGACACCGGGAGGTCCGTCTGCCCGAGGTGAACCCCGTCCGCGTCTATCGCGGCGGCGAGGTCGATCCGGTCGTTCACGAGCAGGGGGACGCCGGCCGCCGCGGTCAGCTCCCGGAGCCGGAGCCCCGTCTCGTACCGCTCGCGGTCGGTGGCCGCCTTGTCTCTGAGCTGGACGACATCGACGCCGCCGGCGAGCGCGGCCGCGACGACCTCGGGGGTCGACCGCCCCGCGGACCGGCTCACCGCGGTGACGAGGTATGTTCGCCACTTAGTGATATTCATGCGTAATCATCGGCCGCGAGTCGGTAAAAACGGTTGCGCTCCGACCGCGTCCCCACCCGCGACGGACAGACACAAGCCCGCCCGGCCCCTACGATAGTTCCATGTTCCTCCGGCTCCGGCGGATCGTCGCTCGCGTCGCGGAGGCGGTGGCGGGCGCGCTCGACCGGGCCGGCGTCATCGACCGGTCGCGGCTCGACGAGACGATGGGGCTCGCGTGGCCCCGGATCGTGACTGGGTTCGCGATCATGTCGAAGAACACCGTCGACCTCGCGGTGATCGGCTACGCGGTCGGCGTCTCCGCGGTCGCCGGGCTCGGGTACGCGTTCGCGTTCTGGCAACTCGCGAAGTTCGTCTCCATCGGGCTCGCCGGCGGCACCGTTTCGCTCGTCTCGCAGAACTACGGCGGCGACGAGCGCGGGCGGGCGGGGCTCGTCGTCAAGCAGTCGCTGATCGTGGCCGCGCTGCTCGTCGCGCCGATCGTCGCGGGGTACGTCCTCGGCGCGGAGCGACTGGTCGCGCTCGTGGGCGGCGACGGCGCGGCGCTGTCCGCCGGGACGACCTACCTCGTCGTCACGGCGCCCGCGCTCGCCTTCGAGTTCTTCAACATGATCGCGAGCCGGACGTACGCCGGCGTCGGCGACACGGTCACTCCGATGGTCGCGCGAGCCGGCGGCGCGCTGTTGAACGTCCTCCTCACGACGTGGCTCGTCCTCGGGGCCGGCATGGGCGTGTTCGGCGCCGGGCTCGGTACCGCGGTCTCCATCGCCGCCGTCGGGCTCGTCCTCGCGTGGGGGATGTCCGGACGGTCGTACTTCGGCCGCGGCGCCTCGCCGGTCCCGGTCGGGCGCTCCGGGCCGTGGTTCGACCGCGGACTGACCCGGCAGCTGCTCCGCGTCTCCGCGCCGCTCATCGCGCGGCGCGTCGCCGAGGGGATCGTGGTCTTCCCGCTCCTGTGGATCGCGTCGTCGTTCGGCTCCGCGACGGTCGCCGCCCTGGAGGTCGGCCGCCGGGTCAGAGCGCTGCTCGGCAGCTTCAGCTGGGGGTTCTCGATCGCCGCGAGCACGCTCGTCGGCCAGCGGCTCGGCGCGGGCGAGGAGTCGCTCGCGACCGCGTACGGCCGCGACGTGATCGCGCTGTCGGCGGTCGTCTACGTCCTCGCGTCGGCCGCAGTGATCGCCGCCGCCGGCCCGATCGCCGGCGTGTTCGTCGACGATCCGGCCGCGGTGAGCGCGACCGCGGCGTTCGTCGTCGCCGCCGCGGTGAGCGCGGTGCCACTCGGCGTCGACGGCTCGATCACGGGGTCGCTCCGCGGCGCGGGCGACACGCGCTGGCCCTTCCTCGCGTCGATGGTGGGACTGTACGTCTTCGCGCTTCCCGTCGCGCTGGTCGGGCTCGTCACGCCGCTCGGCGTCGGCGGCCTCTACGTGGCGCTGGTCGCGGAGAAGCTCGTCCCCGCCGGACTGAACGGCTACCGGTTCCGGTCGAACCGGTGGCAGGCCGTCAGCCGGCAGTACCGCCCCGACGCGGGCGAGGTGGAGGAAGAGGTCGGATAGGGCCGCGGGCGGATCGGGAGCCTACTCGTCGGCGACGTCCTCGATCACTTCGACGCTGCCGGTGAGCTGCCGGTGGACGTACGGCATGTCAATCCCGGCGTCGTCGAACGCCTCCTTCACCGCGGTGACGTACTCGGAGCGCACGCGGACGAAGTCGCCGCGGTCGGGGTCCGCGATCCACCAGCGCGACTGGAGCCCGACGGCGGAGTCGCCGAGCTCGACGAGCCGGACCGAGACGCCCGGGTCGTCGAGGATCTCCTCGTGGGCCTCGGCCTTCTCGACGATGATGTCGGTCGCCGTCTCGATGTCGTCGTCGTAGCCGATCCCGAAGACGAACTTCTGCCGGAGCGTGTCGTAGGCGACGGGGTTCGTCACCGCGCTGTTCGCGAGATCACCGTTCGGGACGGTGACCAGTTCGTTGTCGAAGGTCCGGACCCGCGAGACGCGGAGATCAATCTCCTCGACGCGGCCGGACATGTCGCCCCACTGTATCCAGTCGCCGACCTCGAACGGCTTGTCCTTCAGGATGAACACGCCGGCGACGAAGTTGCCGAGGAGGTCCTGCGCCGCGAAGCCGACCGCAAGCGCGATGGCGCCGCCGAACACCGCGAACGCCGAGAGGAAGCCGCCGTAGCCGGCGACGGCGAAGCCGATGGCGATCGCCGCCACCCAGACCACGGCGTTGAGCACGTTCGTCCCGAGGCTCACAACCGCCTCGTCGAAGCCGCGCGACCTGACGATCCGTCGGAGCCCCGGAATGACGACGTACTTGCCGAGCAGCAGCACGGCCAGGAACCCGGCGACGAACCCGACCACCGAGGTCGCTATCGCCGCGACGTCGACCGCGGTTGTGACCGCGTCGAGCTGTAAGAGAAGCATCACCCGCCCTTTCACGAGGATATATAAAGAAGCTACTGGCGGCGCGGTTGTTTACGTCCGGTGGACGGACGGCCGCGTGGGAAACCGGTCGCTCGCACGGGGCAGCGGTCGCCGGCGGGAGACCGCGTCAGTCGCTCCGTACCGCGAGCGGTCCGTCGCCGCGGGCGACCGCGCGCAGCCGTCGACCGTGGACGTCGTCCGCCGCGATCCGCTCGCGGACCGCGGGCGGGATCCACGCCTCGCGACCGTCCGGTTCGGGCGCCGGCTCGACGCCCGCGGGGCGAACGTCGTCCGGGAGGTAGCGGGCGTACGTCGGGAGCCGCTCGCGGAGCGGGACGCCGCCGGCGTCGGCGACCGCCTCGAGCCCGCGGAGGTCGGGCCACTCGTACGCCGGGTTGATGTAGTCGTCCGTCACCGGCGAGACGCCGCCGAGGTCGTCGATCCCGCAGTCGACGAGGTCCGCCGCCGGCGAGAGGTTCGGCGGTACCTGAACGGACACCTCCGGCGGGAGCGCCGCGCGCGCCATCGCGACGACGCGGCGCATCGTCGCGAGGTCGGGCTTCGGGAAGTCCGAACGCTCGTTGGGGACGACGTTCTGTACTATCACCTCCTGGACGTGGCCGTGTCGCTCGTGGAGCTTACGGATCGCGAGCAGGCTCTCGGCACGGTCGCGCCAGTCCTCGCCGATCCCGACCAAGATGCCGGTCGTGAACGGAACCCTCTGTCGACCCGCAGCGCGGATCGTGTTGAGCCGCTGGCCGGGCGTCTTCCGTCGCCCGCCGCTGTGCGCGTCCACGTCGGCGGTCGTCTCCAGCATGACGCCCATGGACGCGTTCACCTCGCGGAGGGCGGCGAACTGCGACTCCGTCAGGTCGCCGGGGTTCGAGTGCGGGAGCAGCCCCTCCTCCAAGGCGATCTCGCAGGCCTGGTGGAGGTACTCGTGGATCGAGTCGAACCCCCACTCGGCGAGCGTCTCGTGGACCTCGGTGTACCGGTCGTCCGGCTCGTCGCCGAAGGTAAACAGCGCCTCCGTACAGCCCGCGTCGGCGCCGACGCGGCACTGCTCGCGCACCTCCTCGGGCGACAGCAGCGACGCCTCCCCGGGCGCGTCGTAGTAGGTACAGTACGTACAGGTGTACCGACACGCGGTGGTGAGGGGAATGAAGACGTTGCGCGCGAAGGTGAGCCGGTCGGCCGCGTCGACGTCGCCCGGGCTGACGGAGAGCAGTCGCTCGACCGCCCGCTCGTCGACCGCGACGTCGACCCCGTACTCGTCGGCCCCGGCGAACACGGGCGTCACTCGCGGTCGATGTTTAAAAAGGATCGCGGTTGCGGATCCCCCGGCGACACCGCGAGTGGTTACGTTGGCGCCCCCTTCGGTCGCACGACCAATTTCGACGGCGCTCACTCTCGGACGACGCTCACGCGACCCTCGGACGCGTCGAGCGCGAAGCCGGCCTCGCGGAGCCACGTCGCCGCGCGCCCCTCGCCGTGGATCAGGACCTCCGCGAGATCGGCCGGTTCGTCGACGTCGGTGCCGAGCCGGTGCGAATCGACCGTCTCGAACGCCGCGCCGACCGCGGCCGCGATCTCGCGGTGGTCGAGGTACGACGCGCCGTGGTAGTCCACGCGGAACTCGGGGTGGGA
Source organism: Halorubrum sp. SD690R (assembly GCF_005435035.1). Lineage (NCBI taxonomy): Archaea > Methanobacteriati > Methanobacteriota > Halobacteria > Halobacteriales > Haloferacaceae > Halorubrum > Halorubrum sp. SD690R. Next base: position 7,740 of record NZ_SGTV01000029.1, read on the forward strand.
GGCGACGAACGCGTTCGTGCCGCCGCCGCGACCCGGGGCGACGGCCACGTCGGCGTCGCGGCCGGCCGCGAAGAGCCGGTCGAGCGTCGCCGGCGTGGCGAGCGCGAGGTCCGCCATCACGACGGCGGTTGGCTCGGGCGGGCCGTCGGACTCGTCGTCGGCTCCCAGTCGCGTGTCGAGCGCCCCGTTGACCGCGTCCGTCAGCGGGCGGTCGTCGACGGTGACCGGCCGGTCGAGGTCGACCGCGTCGGTCGCCAGCACGCGCGGCTCACCGCCGGCGGCGGCGACGGCGTCGAGCACGTCGTCGAGCATCGCCCGCGCAAATGCCACGCGCTCCTCGGGGGCAAGAACGCTAGAGAGCCGCGACTTCGGGCGGTCGGTCGAAAAGGGAACGATGACCTCCATCGCGGGGAGCGGCGCGCCTCAGAACAGGGATTCCAGCTCGTCGCTGTCGTCGCTGACGAGCTCGTCGAGGTTGTCGTCGCTCTCCTCGCGGATCTCGTCTAAGTTGTCCTGCGCCTCGATGGCGACCTGCTGGAGCTCCTTGATCCGCGGGACGTTCGTGACCCCCGCGAGCAGGATGACGGTCGCGACGAAGCCGGCGCCGCGGTACGGGTAGTCCCCGCCGCGGACCTCCATCGAACCGGTCTGCTCTTCGAGCCACTTCCGCCCGCGCTCGATGCCCTTCCGGTTGAGGTACTCGGGCGGACCCGCGAGCACGAGCAGCGCGCGCTCCGCGCCCTCGATCTCGCAGGGGAGCGTGAGCCGGCCGAGCGCCGCCTTGCGGACGAGGCTGGTGATCCGGTTCGTGGTGTGCGCGCTGTCGAGCTCGTCGTCGTCGCCGTCGTCGCGCAGCCGCGAGAGCAGGCCGCCCGAGGAGCGCTCCTCGACCTCCTCCTCCGCGTAGCCGACCGTGGAGACGCCGCCGCCCGAGAGCGTGTTGATGATCTCGGAGGAGTCGACGACGCTCTCGGCGACCTCCTGGCCCTGCTGGATCTCGCCGGCGCCGAAGAGGATGCCGAACCGACGGACGATCTCCTCGTTGATCTCCTCGTAGCCGCCCTGAACGGACTCGCCCGTCTTCCGCCAGGCGTCGTTGTCGAACACCATGAGGTTGTCCACCTCGCGGACGAACGTCTGGAACGACCGGGCCGCGTTGAGGGTGTAGATACCACCCTCGTCGCTGCCCGGCAGGATGCCGAGCCCGTAGACGGGCTCGGTGTAGATCCGCTTGAGGTGCTTCGCGAGCACCGGTGCGCCGCCGGAGCCCGTCCCGCCGCCGAGACCGGCGACGACGAGGAACGCGTCGACCTCGTGGACCGGGATCGAGTCGATCGCGCCCTGAACCTCGTCGATGTCCTCCTCCGCGATCTCCGCGCCGAGCTCGTTGTCCGCGCCGACGCCGTGGCCCTTCACGCGCGACTGGCCGATGAGGACGCGCTGGTCCTCGGAGATGTGTTCGAGCCCCATGAGGTCCGCCTTCGCCGTGTTGACGGCGGCGGCCGCTCGAACGATCTCGGAGCCCGTCCGCTTGTCGTACTCCAAGAACTTGTCAACTACTTTACCCCCCGCCTGGCCGAATCCGATCATTGCGAGTTTCATCGTGTGCTCCCTCCGCGTTTGAACTGAACAGAGCGTGATCTCGTATATAAGCCTTCGGTTGGCGTTACCAGCGTTGAGATTATGACAGTTGACATGTTCGCGCTCCGCGTCATCTGACCCCGAGGTGCTCCCCGAGCGTGGTCAGGTCCGCGGCGTCGACGCCGAACGCGCCGACGTCGCTGTCGGCGGTCGTGTTGTCGAACTTCAGCGACCGATACTGGTCCGGCCCCATCGGGAACCCGGGGACCGCGCCCAACACGGAGAGCCCGACCTTCGCGAGCGGCATGGGGAGCGGGACGATCGTGACGCCCTTCTTTTCGGCGTCGTAGACGAGGTCCGTGACCTGCCGGAGCGTGAGCACCTCCGGGCCGCCGATCTCGTAGGTCTCGCCGACGTGCTCGTCGTCGGTCACCGCGGCGGCGATCATCGGGACGAGGTCCTCCACGTGGATCGGCTGGAACCGGGTCTTCCCGCCGCCCGGGAGGGGGTACAGCGGGACGCCTGGCGCGAACATCCCCTTCAGGCGCTTGGTGAACGAGACGAACTCGCCGCCCTCGCCGAAGACGACGGAGGGGCGGAAGATCGCCCAGTCGAGGTCGCTGTCGCGGACGATTTCCTCCGCCTCGCCCTTGGCGCGGATGTAGGCCGTGTCGCCGTTCGGGTCCGCGCCGAGCGCGCTCAGCTGGACGAACCCGTCGACGCCGCCGTCCTCGGCGGCGCGGACGAGGTTCTCCGTGCCGCCGCGGTGGATCCGGTCGTGCATACGGTTGCCGCCCTCGGGTTCGAACAGGGGCGAGAGCGCGACCAAGTTCACGACCGCGTCGTGGCCGTCGACGGTCGACGCGATCGAGTCGTAGTCGGTCACGTCTCCGCTGGCGCCCGTCACCCCGTCCGCCGTCCCGTCGGGCGAGCGAGAGAGCGCGGTCACCGCGTGACCGTCGTCCGCGAGCGCGCGACAGAGGTGCGAGCCGATAAAGCCGGTCCCCCCGGCTACCAACACTTTCATGCGATCCGTATCGCGTGGAAGGCCCGTAAACCTACCGCGGCGTCAGACGCGCCCCCGAAATCCGGCGCAGAGGCGACCGAAACGGACCCGAGCGCCCGGATCACTCCTCGCCGGGAACCGGGACCGTCAACACCGGAACGGGCGCGCTCCGCAGGGTCCGTTCGGCGACGCTCCCCAGCAGGTATTGCCCCACGCCGGTCCGGCCGTGGGTCCCCATCGCCACGAGGTCGACCCCGGGGTCGTCGACGTACGCCCGGATCCCGCGGGCGGCGGAGGTGGCGACCTCGACCGCGCCGACCGCGTCCAGTCCGGCGGCCTCGACGCGCTCGACGCCCTCGGCGACCGCGTCGTCGGCGTACTCGGAGAGGGTGTCGACGTGGTCTCCGATGCCCACGTCACCGGTGTCGACGACCGAGAGGACGTGGACGGTCGCGCCCGCTCGCTCCGCGACCGGCAGGGCTCGGTCGAGCGCGGCGGTCGCTGCGGGGCTCCCGTCGGTCGGCACCAGGATGTCCTCGTACGGGTACGGGACCGTTTCGTCGCCCGGACGGAGGGCCAACACCGGTACCGGCGACTGGCGGACGACGCGCTCGGTGGTGCTCCCGACGAGGTGTTCGACCCCCTGCCGCCCCCGCGTCGACATCGCGACGAGGTCGGCGTCGACCTCCTCGGCGTACGCGGTGACCGTCTCCGGGACCCCACCCTGCCGGACCGCCGTCTCCGCGTCGACGCCGCGGTCGGCGGCGCGGGCGGCCGCCTCCTCGACAATCGATTCCCCCTCACGCTCTAACACGTCGACCACGTCGCCGCCGATCCGCGTCACGCTGTCGCGGGTGGTGTCCGCGACGTGGAGCACCTGGACCGTCGCGCCGTGGTCGGCGGCGATCGCGAGGATGTGGTCGAAGGCCGCCGCGGCCGCGTCGCTGCCGTCGGTGGGCACGCAGATCCGTTCGAACATACGGCCATGGTCGCGGCCGCGGGTGAAAAACGCTCGCGTCGTCGCGGCCGTTCCCGGAACGCCGTCTCGCGGCGTGTGTCGCGTCGCCCTGCGGCGTGCGTCACGTCGTTACGCGGCGTCGTCGTCCGGGTCCGCGCCGGTCGCGGCGTCCGCATCCTCCGCATCGTCGCGTCGCTCCACCCGGACCGTCGAGATGCGCGCGCCGTCGACGGCGGTGACTTCGAAGGTGAATCCCGCCGCTGCGGCGAGGTCGCCGATTTCGGGCGAGCGCCCGATCCGGTCGAGGACGAACCCGCCGAGCGTCTCGTAGCCGTCGCCGCTGAGGTCGGTCCCCAGCGCGTCGTTGACGTCGGAGAGGGCGACCGACCCGTCGGCCTCGTGCGCCCCGTCACCGGTCCGCCGGATCGTGTGGCGGTCATCGGCCACGTCGAACTCGTCGCGGAGGTCGCCGACGAGCGCCTCGGCGACGTCTTCGACCGTCGCGATCCCCTCGAAGGCGCCCCACTCGTCGATCACCGCCGCCACCTGTCGGCGCTCGTCGCGGAACTGGACGAGGAGGTCGCTCGCGCTCGTCGTCTCCGGGACGACGAGGATCTCTCGGGCGAGGCCGCCCGCGGTGGCGCCGTCGTCGCCCTCGGCGGTCGCGCGCAGCACGTCCTTCGCGTCCACGAAGCCGACGACGCGGTCGGCGTCGTCGCGGTCGACGACGGGATACCGCGTGTGGCCGGCCTCGAAGATCGTCTCGCGAATCGCCGCCAGCGACGCGTCCGCCGGCAGCGAGACCACGTCGGGACGCGGAACCATCAGCTCGCGGGCCGCGGTGTCGTCGAGCTCGAAGACGCCCTCGATCATCGCCACCTCGGACTCGTCGACGTGCCCGGCCTCGCCGGCGCGGGCCAGCACGCGACGGATCTCGCGCTCTTCGAGGGTCTCGTCGCTCTCGGAGGCGGGCGGGACCCCGATCAGGCTCGTGAAGGCGTTCGCGGTGCCGTTGAACACCGCGATGCCGGGCGAGAAGATCAGGTACGCCAGCTTCATCGGCGGCGCGAGCAACAGCGAGATCCGCTCCGCCTGCGCGATCGCGATCGTCTTCGGCGCCAGTTCGCCGAAGACGACGTGGAGGAAGGTGATAAACGAGAACCCGACCGCGAACGCGACGAGGTGGACCAACCCCTCCGGCAGGAGCGGGCCGAGGACCGGCTCGATGAGCGCCGCGACCGCCGGCTCGCCGATCCACCCGAGACCGAGCGACGCGAGCGTGATCCCGAGCTGGGTCGCCGCGAGGTAGTCGTCGAGGTTCGTCATCACCTCCCCGAGCGTCTCCGCGCCCGGCTGCCCCTCCTCGACCAGCTGTTCGACCGAGGTGGCACGGATCCTGACGAACGCGAACTCCGAGGCGACGAAGAAGCCGTTCAGGACGACCAGAAACAGCGCGGCCGCGATCCGCGAGAGTGAGACGGCGACGGCTACCATTCGCGCCTCCCGGGCCCGCGGCGAGCCGGTGAGCCGACGGCGGTGCGTGAGTCGACGTTCATGGCGGCCGTTCGCGGAGGGGTCACTAAAAAGGCATGCGAACGTCGCACGCGAGGGAGAAGGGCCGGTCCCTCGACCGGACCCGCGCCGTTTATTCCTCGCCGCGGCGGAACGCCACCATGCTGATCACGCTGGAGGGGCTCGACGGGAGCGGCAAGACGACGGTCTGGGAGGCGCTCCAGGACGTGTACCCCGACGCGACGTTCACCCGCGAACCGACCGACAGCTGGTACGGAGAGGCGGTGGCCCGATCGATGGGCGACTCGGAGGCCGACCCGCTCGCGGAGCTGTTCCTCTACACCGCCGACCACGCGAACCACCTCTCGGAGACAGTTCGACCGGCGCTCGCGGACGGCGACCTGGTCGTCTCCGACCGGTACTCGGACTCGCGGTTCGCCTATCAGGGGGCGACGCTCGCACGGACCGACGCGGATATCAAGCGGCCGCTGGAGTACGTCCGCGGGATCCACGCCGCGTTCTCGCACCCGCCGGACGCGACGATCTACCTCGACCTGGACCCCGAGACGGCGGCCGAGCGCGCCGGGCGAACCGACAAGTTCGAGCGCGACGGCTACCTCGCGGCCGTGCGCGACAACTACGAGCGCCTGATCGACGCCGAGCCCGGGCGGTTCCACCGGGTCGACGCGACGCGGGCGCCCGAGGACGTGGTCGCTCGGGTCGAGGAGGTCGTGGCCGGGCTCGTCGACCGCTGACGGCGTCGCGGTCGAGCCCTCTCAGCGCGTGTCCGGGAGTTCGTACTCGTCGGGCGGCGTGAGGTAGAGGTAGTCGATGGCGGCGCCGAGCGCCATCGGGAGCGCGATCAGAAGCGCCAGCAGGATCGTCGAGCTCCCGACGTTGATCCCGGTCCCGACGCCGAGCGCGCCGGTGAAGACGAGCGTCGAGACGAGCAGCAGGATCGGTGTCAACACGAGCGTGTACAGGATCGACCCCCACGACGTCGAAAGCTGAATCCGGAAGAACCGGGTCGCGACCCCGGCGAGGAACGTGTGGAACGCGACCAACGCGAGGAGGCTGCCGAACCCGAACAGCGCGAGCATGGTCGCCGTACGATCCCCCGACACTTCCCCCTATCGACCTCAGACGGGCCCGCCGCCGCCCTGCTGTCGCGCGGCCGAGAGCAGGTCCGAGACGGGTGCCGTGTACTCGTAGCCCGGGATCACGCCTTGGACGTACGTGCCCTCGACGAAGTCGATCAGGGCGCCCGCGTCGTCGACGCCCCGCCGCTCGTTGATGTCCGAGAGCGCGTAGGTGATCGCGATCTCGTCGTCGTCGCGCTCGACGGCCGGATCGAAATCCCGATCCTTGCGGGTGACGCCGCCGACATCGACGGCGCGGCGCTCGAACGTGTCGACCCAGCCGTCCTCGACCACGTCCGCGACCTCGTCAGCGGTGGCGGCGGAAAGCATTGGCACGCGAACGGTAACGGTGAACCGGACGCGCCCCTCGCCGGCCGGCTCGGCCCGGACGCGCCCGTCGAACGCAGTCGTCGTCGACACCCAGCCGTCGCCGTCGCGCTCGAACGAGCCGTGGTCGCCGAACGCGCGCCGGACTCGGCCGGGGAGTTCGTCGGCCGCGTCGGCGTCGTCGTCCTCGGTTTCGGTCATACCTCTCCGGAGGTGACGCGGCCTGAAAAGCCGCTCGCGTCGCCCGCGCGAGCCGGGCATCGCCCCGTCGCCGACGGCCCCGTCGCACCCGTCACCGATACGGGCACACCGAGCCGGTACGTCGGGCGCTTTTATGCGTCGACCGACGAGACGAGGTATGGCTGACCGGTTCCGGTCCACGGAGGGACTGATCGACGCGCTCGCGACCGCCGAGTTCGACCGACCGCCGGCGCTCGTGAGCAACGCGCACATCACCGGGCTCGGGGTCGCGCGCGCCCTCGACGCCCACGACGTGCCCGTCATCGCGCTCGACCGCGCGGGCGACGGCGCCGACACCGAGGCCGAGACCGTCGCACACGACGGCCTCGCGCCCCCCTCTGGCGCGGTCGACTACGCGGGGGCGGTGACGTACCCGCTCGACGACCTCGACGGGTTCCGCGAGGACGTGGAGGCGATCGTCGACGCGGCGGGCACCGAGGCCGTCGCGTTCGGCTGCATGGACGAGTGGGCGCTGTCGTACGCCGAGGCAGACCCCGATGGCGTCCGGCTCCCGTTCGCCGGGAGCGAGACGCTCGACGACGTGCTGAACAAGTCCGAGCTGTACGCGACCTGCGAGGAACTCGGCGTGCCCTACCCGGAGACGTACCGGCTCGAAGCGACCGCGGCGAGCGGGACCCGCGAGGCGGACGCCACCGTTGACGAGGCCGCGGCGGCACTCGGCTTCCCGCTGGTGGTGAAACCCGAACTCAAGCGCGACTTCGAGGAGGCGTTCGGCACCAACGTGATCGAGGTCGCGGACCGCGAGGAGTTCGCGGACGTCGTCGCGGCCGCGGCCGACGAGGGCATCGCGGTGATGGCTCAGAAGCGCGTCGACATCGCGACGGGACGGGACCACTCGCTGGCCTCCTACGTCCCCCCGTCCGGGAGCGACGACGCGCTCGCGGTGGTCGGCAACGCGGCGGTCCGGTACCCGCGAAACTTCGGCACCTCCTGTCTCGTCGAGACCGCGGACGAGCCGGCGATCCGGGAGCACGCGCTCGCCGTCCTCGATGACGCGGGCTACCACGGGATCAGCGAGGCGGAGTTCGTCTACGACGCCGACCGCGAGGAGTTCCTGCTGCTCGACGTCAACACCCGGCCGTGGAAGTGGATCGGGATGCCCGTCGCCGCGGGCGCGAACCTCCCGATGGCCGCCTACGCGGCGGTCACCGACGCGACCTACGAGTCGTCCGGAATCGAGCCGATGCGGTGGGTGTACCTTCGCGACTACCTCTCGCTGCTCGCGGGCGACGACGCGTTCTGGGACCAGCTGTCGGCCGCCGACTGGCGGCGGCTCGTCTCCGGCGCGTTCGAGCGCGAGGGCGACCTGACGGCGGGCGTCTACCGCCCCTCGGACCCCGATCCGGCCGCGAAGCTGCTAGAGACCGAGTTCGTCGACCGCGAGTACTACTGCTCCTGTTGAGGCGCCCCCGACCGGGAGACGCGTGAGCGACTGCGGAACGCAACGATTAGTTCGCCCGCCGACACAGGGCGCGTATGGACTTCTTCGAGGCGCTCGCGGACCGGATCGAGGCCGTCGACAGCGTCGTCTCGGTCGGGCTCGACCCCGACCCGAGCCGGCTCCCCGACGCCGTGGCCGACGCCGATCTACCGCGGTGGGCGTTCAACCGCCGGATCATCGACGCCACCCACGAGCACGCCGCCTGCTACAAGCCGAACGCCGCGTTCTACGAGGATCCGGACGGCTGGCGCGCGCTGCGCGAGACCGCGGCGTACGCCGAGGGGAAGGGCGTCCCCGTCCTGCTCGACGCGAAGCGCGGCGACATCGGCAACACGGCGCGGCGGTACGCCGAGGTGCTCGACCACGTCGACGCGATCACGGTGAACCCCTACCTCGGGCGCGACTCGCTCCAGCCGTTCCTCGACCGCGCGGACAAGGGCGTGTTCGCGCTCTGTCGCACCTCGAACCCCGGCGGCGCGGACCTCCAGGATCTCGAACTCGCCTCCGGCGAGCCGCTGTACGAGCGCGTCGCGGCGCTCGCGGACGTGTGGAACGCGAACGACAATGTCGGACTCGTCGTGGGGGCGACGACGCCCGAGGAGCTGGAGACGGTCCGCGAGATCGTCCCCGAGATCCCGTTCCTCGTTCCCGGCGTCGGCGCGCAGGGGGGCGACCCCGAGGCCGCGGTCGAACACGGGCTCGCCGAGCGCCCGGACCTCCCGGTCGACGTCGGGCTCGTGAACTCCTCGCGCGGGATCATCTTCGCAGGCGAGGAGTCGAGCCGGCCCGGCGACGAGGCGACGTACTTCGGCGCCGCGGGCGACGCGGCGAAGCGACTCAAGAAGCGGCTGAACCGGCACCGCTGAGCCGTCGCGTCGCGACGCGTTAGCGCCGCCCGGCGACGCAGGCGGTACAGGCTCGGGCCGTCTCGTCCCAGTGGTCGTCGCAGACGGCGCGGCCGCAGCGGTCGCAGGCGCGGCTCGCGGTAGCCGCCTCGCAGATCTGGCACAGTCCAGTGCGGCTCACGGCGGCGGTTGGGTCGGACGGCTTATGACGATCGGGGGCGACCGCCCGGTATGCGCCAGTTCGTCGTCATCGGCCGCGACGTGCCAACCGATCCGGACGCGATATCGCTGTCCGACATCCCCGGGGCCGGCCGGCTCGACCTCCTCTGCCGGTGCGTGAGCGCCGGCGTCTTCCTCTCGCACGGCATCCGCGAGTCCGTCCGGGTCCACCTCGCGATCGCCGACGAGTTCACCGTCTCCTTCGACTCCGACGCGCTCCGGCACCTCCACCCCGACGAGCGCAACGTCGCCGCGCGGGTCCGCGACGCGCTCGACGCGCGAGACGAGGCGATCGGCTACATGCCCGCAGACGTCTCTCCGGGCGTCGAAATCCGCCGGATGGGGCTCGACGCGACGCTCGACCGGCTCGTCGGCGCGGACGGCCGCGGCCCGGACGGGACGCTCGTCCAGCTCCACGAGGACGGCGCCCCGCTCATCGACGCCGAACCGCCGGAAGATCCGGTGTTCGTGCTCTCGGACCACCACGACTTCGCGCCGGACGAGGCGGCTGCGGTCGACGAGCGCGCCGACCGCCGGCTCCGGGTCGGCCCCGAACTGCTCCACGCGGACCACGCGATCACGGTGGTCCACAACTGGCTCGACATCGACGGGTACGCCAGCTACTGACTGCGGGACGGATGACCGCACCACCCCCCGGCAGCGACCCGTCGCCGCCCGACCGAGAGACCACGACCGCGCCCGACGCGGACTCCCGATTCGCGGTTCCACTCCGCGGGGTGGCCGTCGACCCCGAGACGCGCTGCGCCCACTGGGACGACCCCGTCGACGTGGTCGCACTCCGGTTCGGCTGCTGCGAGGCGTACTACCCCTGCGACGCCTGCCACGACGCCGCGACCGACCACGAGGCGGTCCCGTGGCCCCGCGACCGCTTCGACGATCCGGCGGTCCTGTGTGGCGTCTGCGAGACGACGATGACCGCGAGCGAGTACCTCGACTGCGACGATACGTGCCCGGCGTGCGGCGCCGCGTTCAATCCCGGTTGTCGGAAGCATCGGGGCCGGTACTTCGAGGTGGCGGGCTCGGGGGACGAGGACGGTGACGACGGTTTATAACTGATGGCGCGGCAGCGGTGGCGTGTGCCTGCGAGCGCCCGACGGGCGCGAGTCAGCACGCGCGAGGGAGTCAGGCGCGACGAGGGCGACTGAAGGGAGCCCGCAGGACGCGCCTGACGAGGCCGGGGAGGCGTGAGGTGCGGTTGCGGTGCGGGACGGGACTCGAAGGGGCAGTCGCGAGGACGAAGACGCGCGACGTAAGGACCGCAGGGAGCGAGTGAAACGAGCGACTGAGGACCGCAACGAGCGCATCGAGTCCTCGCGACTGGGGCTTCGTGGTACCCGCGTCTGGCGTCGATGAACTGGATATTCTATCGACTCCTCGCCCCTCCGGTCCGCCTTGATCGCCCCCCTTTCGGAAGGATTAAAAGAACGAACGGCCTTCTGTTGAGTGCGGGCCGGTGGGGTAGCTTGGTATCCTTCGGCCTTCGGGTGGCCGTAACCACGATTCAAATTCGTGCCGGCCCACTTCTCCCGCATTCTCCGCCGACTGCTGACGCGTACATACCTTCGGTGAAGCCGCGGTGTTCCGCTGCGGATGTCACCCGACCACCGCGTTCCGAGACGTGTGTTTCCCGGGCGCAGCGGGGAGGCCGAAACGGCGGAAATCGCGGTCCCGTCGCCGGTGATCTGAAGTGTAAGGTATCCGGGACGATCGGTCGAACAGCTCCCCGATCGGCTTCTCGAAACGAGACACTACAGCCAGATATTTTTCCGTTTAGAACCCCTCTTGATCGGTAGTTGGAATGTCGATCGATAACCCGAATGAAGCCGCCACTGCGTCGATCGAAGTCTTACATGTCGACGACGATCCCGCGTTTCTCGACCTGACCAAATCCTTCATCGAGCGGGAGCTCGGCGACGTCGAAATAACCACGGTTGCCAGTCCGGACGCGGTGCTCGACACGCTCGACGAGCGGTCCGTCCACTGCGTCGTGAGCGACTACGAGATGCCCGGGACGGACGGACTCGAACTGCTCGACGCCGTCCGCGATCACTACGCCGACCTCCCCTTCATCCTCTACACGGGGAAGGGCAGCGAAGAGATCGCGGCGCAGGCGATCAACGCCGGCGTGACCGGGTACCTCCAGAAGGGCGGCCCCGACCAGCACCGCCGCCTGGCCAACCGGGTCAAGCACGCCGCGACGGAGTACCGCGCCCAGATCGAGTCGGAGCGGTACTCGACGGTCCTCCGGGCGCTCGACTATCCGATCTACGTCGTGAACGCCGAGGCGGAGTTCGAGTACGTCAACGAGGCGTTCCTCGACCTCGTCGGCTACGACAGGGAGGCGATCATCGGTAGCCCGCCGGGCAAGATCAAGACCGACGAGGGTGTCCAGCGGGCGAACGACATGCTCGCGACGATCGTCTCCAGCGCGGGGCCGGAGACGCAGCAGTTCCGGGTGGACATCCACACGAAAGACGGCGAGACGGTGCCGTGTTACGACCACATGGCCGCGCTCCCGTTCGACGACGAGTTCCGCGGGTCCGTGGGGATCCTCCGTGACGCGACGCGCGAACAGCGGCAGCGCGAGGAGCTGATCAGACAGAACAAGCGGCTCGATGAGTTCACGTCGATCGTGTCGCACGACCTCCGGACGCCGCTCCAGAACGCGAAGACGGCGGCGGAGATGGCTCGCGCCGAGAGCGAGGCGACGCACTTCGAGGCCCTCGAACGGGAACACGAGCGGATGGAGCAGATGATCGGCGAGCTGCTCACGCTCGCGAAGGAGGGCGAGTCGGTGTCCGAGCCGGAGCCGGTCGACGTCGGCGCGCTCGCCGCGGAGGCGTGGAAACCGTTCGGCTGTCCGGCCGACACGCTCGACGTGGTGGACGACGAGATCACCGTCTCCGGCGACCGCTCCCGGATCCGGCGGCTCCTCGAGAATCTCTTCCGCAACGTCGACGACCACTGCGGGTCGCCCGTGACCGTGACGATCGGTGCGTCCGCCGACGGGTTCTACGTCGCCGACGACGGGCCGGGGCTCGACGAGACGGACTGCGAGAGCGTGTTCGAAGCGGGGTACACGACCGCCACGGACGGGACCGGGTTCGGGCTGACTATCGTCGAGCGAATCGCCGACACCCACGGGTGGGACATCTCGGTCGGCGACAGCGCGAGCGGCGGCGTCCGGTTCGACGTGACCGTCGACCTGGCGGTTCCCGTGACAGACGACGTACCCGTCTCGCCGTAGCGGGCCACGCCGCGGCTTCGACCGCACCTCGCAGGGCCCTGTGCCCCGAGCGATCGGTCCGCGGACCGGACCGATTGAATAGGCACGGGAACGAGCGATCGATCGATGACACCCGACACCGTCGCGGGCGTCGACTGGGCGGGCGGCGCGTGGCTCGCGGTCGTGTTCGACGGGACCGGCGGGCCGAACGCGCGCCTCAAACGCGACCTCGAAGCGCTGTGGAACGACGGCGTTGATCGGCTGCTGGTCGACGTGCCGATCGGTCTCCCCCACGACGCCGAGACGCTGGCGAAGCGCGAGGCCGTCGACTCGGCCGCGCGGTCGGCCGCCGAGCGTCCGAGCAGCGTGTTCCCCGTCCCCTCGCGGGGCGCGTGCGAAGCGGCCAGAGACGGCGCTGGCTACGGGGCGGTGAGCGAGCGGAACCGGGCCGACCTCGGCAAGGGGCTCAGCCGACAGTCGTACCACATCGCGCCGGCGGTCGGCGAGGTCGACGCGTTCCTCCGGCGGGACGAGGCGGCGCGCGAGGCGGTCATGGAGGCGCACCCGGAGGTGTGCTTCCGCGGGCTCAACGGCCGGCGGCTCGACCACTCGAAGACCACGGCCCCGGGCGTCGGCGAGCGGCTCGGCGCGCTCGACGGGCACCTCGACGACCCGGGCGCCGCGCTCGGTCGGGTCTGTCGACGGCTCGCAGACGAGCCCACCGACGCCGTGAGGGAGGCGGACCCCACCGCCGACGACGCCGTGGACGCGCTCGGGCTGGCGGTCGTCGCCCGCCGGCCGGTCGACGAGCTACGGTTCCTGCCGGGTGACGCGGATCACCGGGACGGCGAGGGGGTCCCGATGCGGATGGCCTACTGGAGCGCGGACCCGTTGGCGTGAGGATCCGCCGGGTGGTAAGGTTGAAGTCCCTCTGTCACCCGCTACGACACGAATGAAACTCTTCTCCTCGCGGGCGGACCGCCGGCGAGGGATCGCGGCCGCGGTCGGCGTCGCGGTCCTCGCAGTCGGGCTCTACGTCCTCGTGAGCCGCTACGCAGGGTTCCTCACCAACGCGGAGGCCCTCCGGACGTGGCTCGACCAGTTCGGTATCTTCGCCCCCATCGTCTTCATCGGCCTTCAGGCCCTCCAAGTCATCGTCGCCCCGATCCCGGGGCAGGTCGTCGCGCTGGTCGCGGGGTTCCTCTTCGGCCCGCTCGCGGGCACGGTGTACAGCCTCACCGGCGTGCTGATCGGGAGCGCGGTAGCCTTCTCGCTCTCGAAGCGGTACGGGCGCACCTTCGTGGAGCGGGTCATCCACGAGGACGTGATCGCCCGCTTCGACGGGTTCGTCGACACAGTCGGCGTTCCCGGGCTGTTCGCGTTCGTCATCATTCCCGGCCTCCCCGACGACGCGATCTGCTTCCTGAGCGGCCTCACCAAGTGGTCGCTACCGACGTTCATGGCCGTCATCGCGGTCGGTCGCCTTCCGGCGTACGTCCTCACCGTGTACGCGGGGGGCCAACTCGCGAGCGGCCGGTTCCTCTCGGCGATGGCGCTCGTCGCGCTCGTCGTCGCCGCGTCCGCGGTCGGGTACTACAAGCAGGAGGCGGTCCGCGACCTCGTCGAACGCGTCGAGCCGCGGCTCCCCTTCTGAGGGCCCGAGACGAGCGATCCGGGGTCAGCCCCACGTCCAGTGCGCGTCGAGGACGAACCGGTAGAGTCCGCTGACGAGGATCGCGACCACGTTCGCGATCAGGTACATCACCCCGGCCCACTCGACGAGCGCGGCGAGCACGCCGAGCTGGATCGGAATCGCCGTGCCGCGGACCAAGTTCGTCTTCAGCAGTCCGGCGAGGTACTCGGAGGCGCCCGTGTTCCGGCTCGCCCGGAACGTCCACGCGTTGTTGAGGACGTACGAGCAGACGATCGTGATCTCGATCGCGATCGTCGCGCCGACGATGTAGTTCAGTCCCGCGGTGTCGACGAACAGCCAAAGCAGGGCGAGCTGGAGCCCTGCGGTGAGCGCACCGACGACGACGAACCGGCGCATCTGGACCGCGATCGGTCCGCTGGCGAGGTCGCGGAGGACCGCTCGAAGCATCACTTATACCCGAGCGCTTCGAGGCGAGCTTCGAGGTCTTCGTCGACCTCGTCGTCGCCGCGCTCGGCGGCGGCCGCCTCCGCCGCGGCGCCGCGCTCGCGGAGCAGTTTCGCGTGGGAATCGACGACCGGGGCGAGCCGGTCGATGACTGCCTGTCCCTCCGCGTCGGGGTCGACCGCGAGGTTCTCTTGTTGGGTTGGATCCGTGGGACGGTGGTACAGCTCGCGGTCGCCGGCGTCGACGTTCTCGATGTACGTCCAGTCGTCGTCGCGCGCGCTGACGAACAGGTCGCCGTCGGACAGTGACCGGGGGATCGGCTGCTGGGTCACGTCCTCGCCCCGGACGGTCACCGAGACGACGGGGTCAGCAGCGTCGCGGTCACCGTCGCCGCCGGACTCGGACGGCGCATCGCCGACGGTGTCGGAGGGCGTCTCCTCTCCGGCGGCAGAGAGCGTCTCCTCGCCGCCGCCGGAGCGCCTCTCCTCGCCGCGGAGCGCCGGCAGGAGCGACTCGCCGTGCCACTCGAGCACCGGACCGACGCCGAGGAGGTCCGCGACCGTTGGGGGGATCGCATCGAGGCCCACGTGGCCGTCGACGTGGCCGCCGTCGAGCCCGGGCACGTCGGCCACGAACGGAACGTGGATCAGCTCGTCGTACAGCTTCGGGTAGTGGGCGAGGTGGCCGTGTTCCTGGAACTCCTCGCCGTGGTCCCCCGCGAGCAGCACCGCGGTGTCGTCGCGGACGCCCGCGGCGTCCAAGGCGTCGAGCAGTCGCCCGACGCTGGCGTCGACCTGCCGTACCGTCGCCTGGTACAGCGTCCGCAGTTCGCTGAGCGTCCGCTCGCCGACTTCGAGGCCGAGGCTCGTCCGGGCGTGCGCGTGGAGCATCTGGTGCGTGCCGACGATACCGTCGGACACCTCGCGGATGTAGCGCGGCGCGGGGACGTACGGCGTGTGCGTGTCCATGTAGTGGACCCAGAGGAAGAACGGCTCGTCGGTGTCGTCGACGAACCCGGTCGCGGCGTCCTCGACGTCGAACATGCGCGAGGCGTCGAGGAACGGGCGGTCGTCGCTGTCGCCGCGGAACTTTGAGCCGAGCCGACGGACGGGCGAGGTCGCGAGCTGGATCCACGCCTCGACGGTCGGGTGGGCCGCGAGGTACCGGCTGTAGACGCTGGATCCGACGCTGGTGACGAACGGCTCGAACTCGTCGAAGCCGTCGGGATACCCCCAGTGGTCGGTGAGGAATCCGTTCGCGGCGTTGAAGCCGCCGGTCGCGATCCCGGCGTCGGAGAGCACCTCCGCGAGTGTCACCGACTCGTCGACGCCGATGTCACCGGACCGAGTGAACACCGGTTCCGAGGCGAGGATCGACGGGAACGAGAACGGCGTCCAGTTGCCGGTCGCGAACGCGCGGTCGAACACGGTTCCCCCGTCGGCGAGCCCGTCGATCACCGGCGAGCGTCGCTCCGGGTCGTACGGGGAGACCGCGTCCGCCCGCAGCGAGTCAACCGTCACGAGGACGACGTTCGAGACGGCCGCGTCGTCGCTCGGCGTACCGGGGTCTGCGGCCGTCCGGGTCGACGAATCGGATGTCATAGAGTACGCAGCGGACCCCCCGCGGCCGCGCCTCGGGCGGCGGCGCGCGGAGCGTCACGAGTATACTTAAATGCGGTTTGCCAGCGGTTTGAGGATTTCGATCCCTCCCATCTCCCGGAGCGCGGCAGTCCGTGGGTGCGTGTGCGCCCGCGTCGAGCGTAGCTATTTGCCCGTCCCGCTCCTCGACCCGACCATGCGCGAGACGCCACAGAGCGGACCGGTCGACGCCGCGGCGCTGCCGGAGTCGGTCCCCGACGACGAGATTCCCGAGTCCATCCCCGCCGAGTCCAGAGCGATCGAGACCAGCGGTGCGACACTCCACGCCGTCGAGGCCGGTCCGGAGGACGGGAAGCTCCTCGTGCTGCTCCACGGGTTCCCCGAGTTCTGGTACGGTTGGCACGAGGCGGTCGTCCCGCTCGCGAACGCCGGCTACCGCGTCGTGGTCCCCGACCAGCGCGGCTACAACCTCTCGGCGAAGCCGTCGGCGGTGCGCGATTATCGGATCGGCGAACTCTCGCGCGATGTCGTCGACCTGATCGACGCATACGACCGCGAGACGGCCGCCGTCGCGGGGCACGACTGGGGGGCCGCGGTGGCGTGGTGGCTCGCTCTCCACCACGAGGACCGTCTCTCGGAGCTGGTCGCGGTCAACGTCCCGCATCCGACGGTGTTCGAGGAGGCGCTCCGGGGGTCGTGGGACCAGCGGCTCAAGAGCTGGTACATGCTCGCGTTCCAGCTCCCGAAACTGCCCGAGGCGGTCGCCAGCGTGGGGAACTGGCGGCTCGCGACGAACGCGCTGCGGGACACGAGCGCACCCGGCACCTTCACCGACGAGGACCTGCGCCGGTATCGCCGGGCGTGGAACCGCGACGGCGCGTTCGAGGCGATGGTGAACTGGTACCGCGCGATCGTGCGCGACCGCCCCGAGCCGATCAAGAGGGAGGTGGCCGTCCCGACGCTCGTGATCTGGGGCGCGCAAGACCAGTTCCTCGCGCGCCGACTGGCCAACGAGAGCGTCGACCGCTGCGCCGACGGTCGCCTGCTCGCGATAGAGGAGGCGAGCCACTGGGTCGTCCACGAACACCCGCACCGCGTCGCCGAGGCGATCGCGGACCACGCCGACCCTCTCCCGCCGGGCGCGCGCGAGTGAGACCGGCCGTTTCGAATACTGTCCCCGCCGAGTCGCCACAAAGGTTATATCTGTCCTCGGCCAAGGGACAGATATGAGCAAACACTTCGAAGACGCGCGGTACTACCTGGGTCGGGCGGCCGAACACGCGAAGGCGGGCGTGGTAGAAGAGTTAGAGCCGGTCGAAGCCCGCGTGAAGGAGCTCGTCGGCCGGGAAGACGAGGAACCGGAGCCGGAGCCGTCGCGGCTGGACAAGCTCCAAGCGGACCTGAAGGACCTCGAAGAGCGCGCCGAGGGCGAGGCCCGCGAGGCGGTCGCGTCCGCCCGGAAGCGCGTCGCGGAGTACCGCGGCAAGGACACCGCCGCCGAGTAGTCGCGCCGCGTCCTATCGGATCGGCGGCTCCGCTCCGGCGGTTTCGTCCCCACCGATCCGTTCGTCAGCGGGAACCACCGCGTACTCGATGCCCGCTTCTTCGAACAGCGACCGCACCCGTTCGATGCCCCGCTGTGCGTCGACCTCCGTCGCGCGGTAGTGCCGGACCGGGTGGCGGATCCACGACGGCTCCCAGTGGGCGTACACGTCCGTGGTCGAGCGGTCGGGGCCGACGTACAGCGCGAGGTGGGGCTGGTCGTCGCTGGCGAGCGCGCCCTCGGGGTACCACGCCCAGCTCGCGACGGTCGTCTCGGGCGGCGTCTCGTAGTCGCGGTACTTCAGCGAGGAGACGAGGTTGCGGACGAACCCGAGCCGGTGGAGCTGCGCTTCGACGAGGGGAAACGGCTCGCGGAGCGTGAACGCGTACTGCTCGCGCGGCGTCTCGCGCTCGGCGTAGAGCCCGACAAGCGACAGGGGCGCGTGGAGGAGGCTCGCGACGCTCTGTCGGACCCGTTCGAGGAACCGGAGTTCGTGGGTCACGGCGGGGGATCCGAGCGGGTCCGGGATGTACTTTCCGCGTAAGGTAACTCTTAAGTCCGGAGGTCGGATACCTCAAAGTGAGCGGGTTGGTGGTCTAGCTAGGTTATGACGGCTCCTTCACACGGAGCAGGCCGGCGGTTCGAATCCGCCCCAACCCATACGCGCTTCGCGCGTCTATGAAGTAGTGAATCACCAGAAGGCGGAGCCTTCGCCTTCCACCCCCTCAGCAATTCACTAGGTCACCGGCTACTTTTGTCCCAAACCGCCATACGTGGCGGGGTTCAGCGAAAAGTAGTGCCTACAACTACTAATAACCGCCTGCTGTTGTGAATGAGTAACAGGGGCCGCCCGATTAGCTGTAATGGAAGATGGAGTTTCAAAGGATTCTATTGGTTCTGTTCAAACAATTGCCACATCGTATTGGAGATTTTGAGAATCTAGATATCAACAATCTCAATGGGATTAAGTATTATCAAGTATATTGACAAAATATGACTGAGGTCGAGCTTACGAAATTTGGGTCATTATTTCCCCAGTCTGTATTCAATATACCCCGGTATCAACGAGGGTATTCTTGGACCGAGAAAGAGGTTAGAGATCTGCTAGAAGATATTGAATATACTCTTGAACAACGGAGTTCATCTCAAAGTGATTTTACACATTACTTTGGAACGGTTGTTCTACAAGACACGGGTACAGAGGAAGGACAGGCTAGAAATTTTGACTCGTATGATATCATTGACGGGCAGCAGAGACTCACTACAATCTCAATTTTGGTTTCTTGTCTGAATAACGAACTCAGTAAATTATCTGATCTTGAACTAGAAGGTGAAAATCCCGTACACCCCGGTAGTATAGCAGAGGATAACCGAGAAGATTTCATATATAAACACGGCACTGAACGGATATCATTAGATTCGATAAACGATAGAGTGTTTCAGGCGATCGTTACTAGAAATGAACCATCGAAAAAAGTTGAAGTCGAAAACCTTGCGCAGAGAAGGCTGCTCGATTCAAAAGAGATAGTCACCAATTGGCTTCAAGACCATAGACATAAGGGAGACGTCGAATATTATGAATTTCTCCGAAACTTAGGCAAAATAATCAACGATGGGTTGGAACTTACAACGTATATCATAGATGACGAGACAGAAGCAGGACGTCTCTTTGAGGTGGTGAATGATCGCGGTAAAGACCTCACCTCACTTGATAAAATCAAGAGCTACTTAGTGTACTGTGCGGCGAGACAGGATGACCCCGAATTGTCAAAGAAAGTCTATCGGAAAGTTGGTGAAGTAATTCGGAATATCACCCAACAAGGTGGTGGTGATAAGGAGATAGAGACGTTTGTCAATCATCATTGGAAATTATTCTCAGGTGAGCTAAACAGATACCGCCAGTCAAATAGCGAATATATTGAAATTAATCGTCGCATAAAGCACTTAGAAAAGCATGCCTCTCTAGATCAGAGGCAAGAATCAGTCCGACAGTGGATCGATTCATATCTATCCAGCATTACTGAATGTTCGGAAATATACCACAAGATCGAAAACCCACAATTAATTGATGTCTCTGATTCAGAGTACGCCAAAGAGATTATATCTGATCTTGAAGGTCTGAATGACTTGCCAGTTGCCAGTAATTTCTATCCTCTATTGATGACAGTCTATCGTCAGTACGGATTAAGCAAGGAACTGGCAACAGTAGTGGATCTGTGTGAAAAGCTATCTTTCAGAGTGTATAATATTGCAAACAGACGGACTGATGCGGCCAAAGTCTCCCTTAGCAGACATGCTTACTGGATAGAATGGTCGGGTAACAAGTCTAAGGCTAAAAAGGTGTTCTCGGGTGAACAGAACACTCTAAAATTCAGTAGCCTTTCTGAAGCAGTTAGTAAGACCTGTGAGATGATTGAATCAGAGATTGGAAATCATTGTCCGGATACATACTTAGCCCAATGTTTGCTTAGAGATGATATCTTTGACGGATCTGATGCTAATGACGGATGGACTGGTGTACGAAATGATAATTCGATCAAATATCTACTGTATCGATATGAAAAGCATCTGCGGAGTAAAGGCTCAAAGTCTTCAATTTCCCAAATACCTCCCTACTCAAAGTGGAAGGCAGAAGGCATTAGTTTAGAACATATCTACCCACAAACACCAGAAAATGAAGTTGATGAAAAGTTAGCGAATCTCTGTGATTCTCTGGGTAATTTGGCCTTGCTTGGTCCTGAGGATAATTCCGGAGCTAGCAACTTGAGCTACTCAAAGAAGCATGATCGCGTTTATTCTAAGTCATCGATGAAGATGATTGAGGATCTTCCTGATCCAGCTATTGGTTGGACTCCTGCGGAAATTTCAGAGAGAGCGAGGAAGATTACCGAATTTGCATTGACTGAGTGGGGAGGTCTAAGCAAAGCACACGTACATGTCAACTCCGCACCAGCGGATGTAGATGAATCAGAACTGACCGGGATAGCACACGAAATCCGGTCCGATTATAAGATGAGATTCGGGTCTAGTATTCCGTCTGTTCATATCCAATCTTCAACGGCATCAGAAGATGAAGAGTGGGAAATTGTCTATAGCTGTCCAAAGTGTGATAGCACACTAGTTGATTTACACTCCAAGGATGGATGGGACGCATCCTGCGCTGGTTGTGGCGAAAAATTAGAACGGCCAGTCTACAAGACACACATGAACAAATACGGGGATGTGGAGCAAACAAAAATAACCTCCTCCCACTGAATCAGATCACATACTTCCTCAAGTCAGGACCACCCAGTCTAATTCAGCACAATTTAATCGAGGAAGTCTACTCAATTTGGTATCCAGAAGTCAAACGATATTCAACTGCGGGGTTCTCGCCTGAACATAGGCGATATTCGGTCCCGTCTTAGTGATACAATTGATATAGCGTTCAGACAAGACGAAGCCACTCTCGTTGAAGCCCTCCCTGCGATGGGAAAGAGCTACCATGCCGTTGAGTGGGCTGAGAATACGGGTAATCCACTAACGATCTTCACCTCTCGACGAGAATTGTACGGACAGTACGAGAAGTGGTGTGAGGAACAAAGATTAGACTACCTCGTACTACCGGCGTTTCAACATGAGTGCGAAACCATTGGAGAGGATTATACCATTGAGGCGAGAGTCAATGAGCTGTATGAGTCCGGTATTTCGGGAGCAGAAATCCACCGAGAAGCACAACGGTACTTTGGCAGAGATCTCCCGTGTCAGCTTGACGGCCCCTGTCGGTACATGGAGAAACAGGAGTTCAATCCCGAAGAGTACGACGTACTGATCGGTCACTACCTCCAAGCTCACAATAGAGACTATCTCGAAGACCGCTATGTCGCGATTGACGAGTTCCCTAGAGACTCTTACTTCTTTGAGCCGACTCACAACGAAGCAACGAGAGCGGTGAGTAATTACCTGAAAAGTGAGGATGCTCTCCCCTTCGAGAACTGGAAAGACCTCCATCGTCGGCATGATAACGAAGAACACGAGGAGGTTGTCTCCGAGTGGAAGGAGGACTTGGGATTCTATTCCCACCGGGATACACGAGTTGTCCTCCAACAGAGTCCTCACTTCCATGCTCACGCTCCACTGCTAACTCATGCTGCCATCGAGTTCGATCTCTTGGACAATGAGTGGGAGTATGCCACACTCGGCTCCGGTCGAGTAGCAGTTAGAAGTCCCGAAGACGAGTGGACTGTTCTGATTCCCCCGCCGTTCTACGCCGCAGAGAGTGTCGTCGCTCTGGATGGAACCCCTACTGTCTCGAAGTGGCGAATGGCCCTTGGAGAGAACTGGATAGAACATGAGGAAGTCTTGGACTCGGAGGAGGAGAAGCGGGCATACCTCCAAGAAGTCCTTGAACTCGAAATCAAACAGACAGACGCTGGAGCGAAGCCGTATCAGAGTGGGTCTCACGTCAATGTCGACTCTGACGGCGCACTCTTAGAGAGTATCCACGAGGAGGAAGGCTCCCGTCCAGCTGTCATCACCTCAAAGCAGGCGAAGGAACGGTACGAATCGACTGGCATACAAGAACACATTGAGGTCGCGGAACACTATGGGAACCTCAAAGGGAGTAACAAGTTCGCAGAAACACGGCTTGGGGTGATCATCGGTAGTCCCCACCCTCCGGAGGGAGAAGCCGTGATCCGTTGGGGAGCGATCGATGGTAGAGCGGTTTCACGAGAAGAGGACAAAGACGGGAACGTCAAGAAGGGTATGAACTTGAGTTTCGGAGGCTTCGGTAACGCACTCTTCGCAGACGTCGTCGAGAAGGAAGTTCTACAGGCTGTGATGCGCTTCGGCCGGACTCCAAGTGATGGGGAGAAAGGTGCGACAGTACATGTTCACACTTCGCGCTTGCCTTGGTGGGTGGAAGCTGACGAACGCTTGGAGGTCAGCACTTGGTCTAAGGGGATGGTCGAAGTTGTGAAAGCGATCCGTGAGTCCGAGAAGTGGCCCGATGGTGAGTGGAAGAACGGCGAGATCGCGGCGGAGACCTCAATTGGCGATCGACAGGTAGCCGAGCTGATGAAGGAATTAGAGGAAGAGGGATACGTCACTCATCGTCGCGGTGGGCGCGGGAACGCGTATCATTGGTCGAACGTGTGCCTCAGCGAGTTTGCTCGGTACGGGCGCGTGGTGTAGTGTTTCCGAACTCTGGCGTACTTAGACTATACGTGATAATTCCAAAATAGTCGTTCGCGTAGTAGTAGCGCATTGAGTCGGCACTACCTCTTCCGTGTTCGTTGTCTATTTCTCTGCTGTGACATATAGCTACCAAATATTTATAATATAAATAAGTCTGATAGGTCGACGGGCAAGACGTTAGATCCTGCTTCGTTCGTGGCTGGCGGTCATATGAATACACAGTCCGCGTGAGTGAGTACCATACGATCACCCGTAGTTACGCTCCTTTGAGTCGGAGTACTGTTCGTATCTGTGTCACAAGGCATACTGAGGCCGTGATAGTAGTGACGGCACACCGCTCGGCCTCACGCGCGCTGCGGCAACAACAACAGCAGCGCCCGCCCGCACACGCATACTAGCACAACATACAGCTACCACTACAGCAACAGCTACCTTTCAACAACAGCTACCACTACAGCAACAGCTACAGCACTACTCCCTCCCCTCAATGCGTTATAATATACAATTCGTACTATTATAGCTAATAGTAAGATGATTAGAGTCACTACTTCTTCCCCTCAATGCGTTGTAATTTGGTATTAAAATAGACTAATACATACTCGTAGATTGGGCCAGTCAGGATCCTGTCAAGTGTAGCTCGCGAACAGGAGCCTGACGACGAGAAAGTGTTCTATGTCTCAGAGCGATTTAACGGTGTCTGATAGGCCCGCAGTTGGATACCCCGGTGGTCTGAATGGATAGGTTCGTCTTGGTATGAAAACTGCTCCTGAGTCGTCTGAGAGCCTCGGGGCGCAAAGCTGCGGAGGTATTTATATAACATTTCGTATAGTATTCTTTTCTACCAGATAAAATAAGTTAAGTTGGAACATTCATCGGTCTACTGAGCGCGTTAATATGTGACCTGCTCTCAGAGATTTCTGATCTGAGGTCAGAAAATACTGGTCACCCTATGAGTCACATTTTGGAGAGACAGAGTCTCAGAAATTGAGAGCGTATGGGTGTTATTAAAGATGTATCTAATTTAATAGCGGTAGTAGTGGTCCGGCTTCTTCCCCAACCCTGAAACCAAGGTATAAAAATCTTCGGAATAGGGGACGGAGTAGAGGGGCTATTACGGGCATTCTGTAAGGGTATATAAACCCTTTACCATTAATAAGAGTGGGAGAGGACAGAAACGAATCCTCCCTTGTCATCTATTATGCGTGAAACGACAATCAGCGTCAGCCGTGCCGAAAAGGACGCACTCGACGAAGCACGACTCGTGATGTATAAAACTGATGAAGTACCCTACGGAGCTGTAATCTACGAACTCGCTGGCCGCATAACTGACGCCGAAGAATAGTGATTGCTGTCGATTTTATTTTCATAATTTAATGCCTTCTACTCACAAGTCTGCCGAGAACTACTACTGTACCGAGACGTCGAATAGCGAAGCGAGTTGTACTTACTGGACGCGCGAAGATGGTCGGGATTTTATCACAGATCCAAATGGCGAGATCGTCAACCTCGCTCGACTAACTGCGTACGCTGAGTACGGAGAGCAAATTAACGAAGCAGAGGCACACCACGAACTATCCACACTCAAAGTGAATGCTCCGGCATTCTTGGCTGCGATACCTAAGAGTGAACATTTAGAATTTCATTCCAAAGGCCCCACAGCATCTGACATAGACGGTATTCCGCTACACCGTGTCGACAGTTGATGGTAGCCGAGACGACTATGCCGGACACCACGAAACCGAACCTGGCGACCCGTCTAACCCAAACCACGCAGCTCGTCGGGAGTTACCACTCGCACCACCATCGGTCAAAGTAGAACGACTACCAGACCCACTCAAAGAACTTGGAGAGCCACTATCCATTGAGGAAGCACGAAAGGCGTACCTACGTACTCAACGAGCCTCATGGACCTCTGATAGTCGTACATCGAAGTATGAACGTCATCGGGATCACCTCTATCCGAGAATCCTCGCTGCCGATCGCCACTTCCAATCAGAGTACGAGGGACTGACTACGGCAATGTTTTCGCGGCGGCTTTCCCCGCTTGATAAGTCGGGAAACTGGCTCACACCGTGGGAGTGTAACGAAATGCTACATGGAGGCAGCATTCATCGCTCGATTCGAGAGGCCATTG
Source organism: Halorubrum sp. SD690R (assembly GCF_005435035.1). Taxonomy (NCBI): domain Archaea; kingdom Methanobacteriati; phylum Methanobacteriota; class Halobacteria; order Halobacteriales; family Haloferacaceae; genus Halorubrum; species Halorubrum sp. SD690R. The sequence continues at coordinate 32,827 of NZ_SGTV01000029.1, forward strand.
ACTACCAACTTGACGGGTTCTCGTACGAATGGGTTGCCGTGACAGCGCCAACTCAAAGTGCTGGTACTCCGCACGAACACGTCTATTTCTGGATTGACGATCCCGACGACGAGGTGACGATTGGGTACTTCGAGACTGGGCTTGAGAGGCACCTGGCTCACTGTGTCAATGCGTACCAGAAACATCACCAGTATCGGACTGATGGATCAGGCGGAGCGATTACAGTCCAACATAGTCCAGAGGTCGTCAAAGAAGCGCCGGACAAGGTTCATAATATTCTCGAAGAGAGTTCGCCACGCCCGAACACGCTGGGCGCGCAGTACCTCGCTTCTCAGCTCGCTCATCTTCCTGTGGGGGACGTCTACGATGGGAGTAAAGAGAATCCCCCAGAGGCTCTCCTCGAAGGGGCAGCATTGTCGTGGGCGAGTCCCCGGAACTGGTTCCGAGCGAGTCGGGGAGTCCCGTCGTTGTAGAGTTTCCGTCGGGTAGACCATAGTCATCTTAGTACAGCTGCTGGATGAGAAACGTGCCATATAAGCTGCCTCCAAGGTTCGATTTTGAAAGACGAGACGACTATGGACTGTTGCCAGGAATTGATGTTCAAAGATCTCGGATGATATCTTCAGTCTGCGTGATTAGTCGATCTACCTCACTCAATGTGGGTTCATCTTCATCAGCATGAGCACACTTGTTCCGTAATTTCCCTAAGTACTCAATTTGTCCGTGTTGTGTTTTTGAGATGGTGTCCGCCTCATACAAGGCATCGGCTAACGCTTTGATGCCGTAATCATATTCATACTCAACGTCACGCCCAGTCACTTCACATTCTGTGAGTAAGTGTCGCTCAAGCGCGACACCTGTAACTACCCCCGCTGGCCGAATCAAGTCCTCCTCAAGTAACTGTTTTGCTTGGTGAATCTCCTCATTAGTAATTTCTGTAGAGATGCCTTTCCGCACACGGAGTTCCTCCGCGTCAATTTTCGGAGGGATAGAATTAAGCAGATTTTGTTGAGTTGTGAGATTCCTCCGTAGCGCTGTATTGTAGACCCCCAACCTTGTGAACTCACAATCATCAAATTGGATCACAGATGAGAGGGTGCTATATGCCTGAACGAAGTCCGCTTCTCGTTTTGGGAGGTATGTTGAAACAAGCGTGAGTGCTTGGTTATACCATATCTCGTATTCCTCCATGAGATCTTCAACTCGTACCCAATCCACTCGTTCTGTCTTGATTTTGCTACCAGAGGTACTGTCGTCGGCGATATTGTATGCTTTAGTGGCGAATGAGTCAACTTGCTCACTAAGAGAATTGATTTCTGACTCAAGTCGCTCCCGGTTCATGTTGCCACGCTATTGTTGTTGAACGTATATTATTGCCGCCGCCTACACTCGCAAGTGAGAGTTCAACTCCTTAGCGTTGTTTTCCGTGGAGTAGCTCATAGTCGTCTCCAATGAAGCAGAGTGAGAATTATACTTTGCGTTAGCAATACTCTCCCTCCAAGGTTAGCTGTTATCCAGCCAAATTGTAAGCTACCCGAACAGTTATACAACTATCATGTGTTGGCTGTGAGCGGATGGCACCCCAGACACAGACGATAACTGTTGACCGCGTCAGTAACAGCGGCAACGCCATCGCTGACCAGCAGCACGCTGGTAAGACCGTCCTCGTTCCTGCCGGAGAGGTCGGTGTAGAATACGACGTGCGGTTGGTCGATCAGGGATCTTACTTCGAGGCCCAACTTGTCGACCGTACTGAGCAGACTCAACCCTCGCAACCGAGCATTAGTCCCGACACGAGTAACCTCGGGAAGGGACGCGGGTCGGACTCTCACTCTCATAAGATCCAGTCGTCACCCGCTGGTGGGCGACTGCGTGGGAATCCTGGTGGGTCTGGGAAGAAGCAGCGTCGACGTATGTCTCAACGGAAGAAGTAGAGACTGCGAGCAGTGCGATTATTTTTTAGTTCAGTTCTGACGCCGAGCTACATCTGAGATATTAGTCGCCTCGAAGGATTGATTTTCCAGAGAGATTTCCTCGTAAACTGGCGTTCCAAAGACAAAGACCGGTCATTAATTCTTTATATCAATAATTTTATACTTCTGTAGATACTATGATCAAACACGAATGACAGACGAAAACGCCGAACGTCAGCAGGTCGGACAGGACGATATTGATCTCACAGAGTGGGTCCTTGGATTCGAGATTCGGGTGGACGGGGACATGGTCGGAGCTATCGAAGGAGAACCTGGAACTATCGAGTATTTTACGGTCATTCCAAACCCCGAGTATGAGCATCTCAAGCAGGCTGCCCTCAATGAGTTCATCGAAGAAAGCCGGAATCACGGTGCTACTGAGATCGTCACGAGCGGTCTGATGGAGCCTTCGGTTATCCCAACTCTTGAAGCGGAAGGATTCGAAGAGCGATCCGACGAGATAGGTTGGGTAAAAGAAATCTGAGGACGATCGACCCTCAGCTCATTCGAACAAGTCCACCGATTCTGGATCGGTCACATGCGAGCCGGAATTAGCAGACACTGATACTTCTGAAGCAGGAGTATATTCGTCATCGTACTGGCTCAGAACAGCTTCATTCTGGGCGATGATCTTCTCTACAGTACGGACCATCGAGTCGATCTCGGAAGTCGATTGACTGTCCATCTGCCAAGTCTTTCTGAGGTGGCGGCCTCAAAGTACCGAAACTCGAACCCGCCCTGTGTTGTTACTCGAAATCATCCCGGGTTATCGATTCACCCGCGGTGAAATCTTTCCACGCCTCAGGGTTCTGGAAGCCCATCATGTCGGTCATACTGACTCCGATACCACCAACACCGAAGGCAAAAATCGGGATTGAGTGTAAGTACGCTCCAAGGAGTGCGATACACGGAAATATGAGAACGCCTCCAGCAGTTGCTTTGACCTGTCGATTACTCATTTCGTGTGGTGTTCGAAAGTCTACCTGAGTCGGAATCCCAAACCAATATCGAGAAAAGAACGTACTGCCTCCGAATACACGCCCAAATAGAAAATGGACTAACTCGTGAGCAAATAGACCCGCGGCAGACAATCCAAGTATGACAGCTACGTCCTGAACGAGTCCGATAATCATTGGCAGCTTCCTGTAACGAACTCGTCCGTCTAATACCCAGAGGGTGTTGGGTTAGACCTGCTGTTAAAACACTTCCAGATAGTCTTCGATAATGTCTCTCTCGTCCTCAGTCAGGTCAAACAGGTCGTACACAGTTTCGTCGATCTCCGCTTCCAGCTCTTCGATACTCGTCTCTTCGACGGTCTGTCGATCTGTCTCCAGCGCCTCAATGAGTTGTTCTATCCCCTCGTTCGACCTGGGGATCGGTATCGTCTGTTCTTCTCCCTTCTTCATGCTCCGGCCGTCAACAGCGGCGTGAACATACTGCGCTCGAAGCTTCCGCTCCTCACGGTCACCTCGATCCATGAGCGGATCGGTAATCTCGTCGGAGCGACCAGCGGTAACAGCGAAGCGACCCTCTGTACCTTTCTCCTGTATATCTGCGTTCACCGGATAGCGTCGTGTCTGCCACTCGTAGTCAATGTACCCGAGTTCGCCATCGAAATCTCCGAGATAGGATTCGGGGAAACGGTCAGTCCTACTCTCTAAGTCGATGCTATCGGTAATCTCTCCGGCCCGCTCCCGCAGGGTGTTGAACTCCCCATTCGGTTCCGAAGTTATACACGGAAGCTTTTCGACGTACTGCGAGCGGTACTCATAGTAACCACCCGCTTTGACTGTCGTGATGTGTTTGAAGTAGAAGTCAAGAGCCTTTGAGTTCAACTGGCAAGCGATCTCCTGTGTGTTCTCTCGGAACTGCTCAGTTAGGAGAACACCATAGGCGGTTGTGAAGTACCAAGTCCCCGGCTCATCTATCATAAAGGTGGCATCTTCCGAAATGTGTGCTTGTACTATCTTTGGATTCTCGAACTTGCCGAGGTTCTTTGGGTAGATGTAGCCGTACCAATCATCACGTCCTTCCATCCGCCCTCCCTCTCGATCTTCAAGCGCTTCTTTATGGTCGGTGAAGAAGTTCCATGTCTTTGGAAGATTCTCCTGTAGGTAATCCTGCGAGTAGAGTCCCGCATCAAGTTCTCCGTTATCGTCTTTCTCCGCAAAGTAGGGATGGACAACGTGTAGACCAGACCAATCACCTCGCCAGCGTTTTACTTCGTCTCCTTGGAGGAACGGTCGGAGCAGATCTGACTCAACCTCGTACTGCTTCGACTCGCCCGTAGGAACGACGGTTACAACGTCGTCGGTATCGTCTGACTCTATCCGATCAGCATCCAGTACGTCAACGATGTAGATCTTGTTTGCGCTCGTTCGTATCCCCTGAAACACGGCGTCAGTAACCGACTCAATGCGGTCGTCAGCTTCATGTTCGAGCTTCCGGAAAACTTCCAGCTCTTCTGGAGGCATCATCGACCAGTATCCGTCGCCAAGTTCCCCTTGGGGGAAGTCGAACACGTCGATGAACTCGTCCGAGTACCCCGGGTCTCCACGGTGGTCACGAACAGCGGCGACGATCTCTTCGTCCAACGCTCTCCCTGTGTCCTCATCGACGTTCGCCTTCACCCGGACACACCGAATCTGATTCTCCTCACGAGCGCCTTCGTCCGGTTCGTCTTCCACAATTACGATAGCTGGGTAGTTTGTCGCGTCCTTGAATACGCCTGAATCCCGGAAGTCGTACACTTCATCGAGGGCGGTTTCTCCTCGAAGGACACGACGAAGCCCGTCCCCGTAGTCAGTCACCATGAACTGGTTCGGTGTGATGTATCCGAGCTTCCCCGTTCCTTCTTCGAGCCAGTCAATCCCCCGCTCATAGAACGGACAGTAGAGATCGTAGTTCCCTGTCGTGGAATTGTACAGCTCGTCAAGGATCTCTTTCTGCTGATCGGGAAGGTTCTGAATACGGACGTAGGGAGGATTGCCGACGACGTACTGATACTCCATGTAGTTCTTCACAACGAGTGCGAGGACGCTGTCCTCGAACATTTTGAACAGACGTCCATCACCGTGATCCTCTCGGAGGTAGCGAACCGTCGCGAGAATGTCGTTGACGTACGGCTCGAAGAACTCCTCAACGCCCTCGTACTCACGAGTCGTGTAGCGATGGATGCCTTCTTCGAGGCCACCACCGTACTCCCACCAACTCTCCTGCATATGGAATTTCACCACATCGAGGACGCCCTGTAGAGCCGCGTAATATTCTCCGAAGTTCCGAATCCCAGCGTTCATTTTGGCCGTATCGTACTTCGGCATCCGTACACGCTGGACGAGGAAGCCGTCCTCCAATTCGGAGTCAGCCACCTCATTCTCATCGACCTCGATGGGGAGGGGCACGGGGATCTTCACGTCCTGATTGTCTTCCGTGATCGAGTCGAGCGTCATCTGTGTCTGTCCGTCGTCACCGAGATCGATTCCCGTCAGTTTACGCTCGTTCCGTAGTGAGTCAGTTCGGAAGATCGGAAGCCGCCGGATGGTGAAGCTCTCAGTTTCTCGCTTCGCCTCCCGGTACTCGGGAAGGATAGCGACCATGAAGCGAATCTGCGCCATCAACACCGCGAAGGGATGAATGTCGAGTCCAACGATGTGCGGGGTCGTACACAGTTCGGTAAGATGTTCTGACCAATCGGGGTCGTCGTTGTACCGGCGCACGTCGTCGAGGTAGCGATTGACTGCTTCGACGAGGAACGTCCCGGAACCGCACGACGGGTCGATGAGGCGCTCCTGTGAGACGCCGACGTCGTAATCCACGCCGTCCATGATGTAGTCGATGACCGGCTGTGGCGTGTAGAACTCCCCAAGGGCCTTGCGAGTCTCGGGGTCGAAGTACCGCTGGTAGAGATCACCGAGCGGGTCGCCTTCGATCTCCGCGAAGTCGAACTTGAGAACGGCGAAGGAGACGTGAGCGATAGCGCGACTGAACCGCTCGCGAGTCGCCGGAGTCACACGACTCACCTCACTTCCATCCTTAGCTACGTCGCGGAAGCGGGTGTACGGATTATCGTGTTGGCTCGCAGTCTGTTCGCCGTAGCCGTCCGTCCACCAGATGAAGATATCGTCCTCGAACAGGCTCTGGACGAGTTGGTTCCGCATATCCTCGATCATCCCGTTCGCCGCGACAGGATAGGCATCCAGTTCGATGTTCCCACTGAAGCCACCGAGTTCATCGAAGTACCGACGAAGCCCCTTGCTGTTCGGGAAGAAGTCGTGATCGTCGGTCGCCTTTGCCAGGAGTAGTCGTGCGAGGAGAGCGTGACCGGACTCCAGACAGAACATGAAATCTCGGAGAGACTGGTCTCCCTCAATGAACGGTTCCCATGAATCCGGAGTCTCGTCCGGTTCGCTGGCGTAGCTTGCCTCCCAGAAGTCGTACGCCCCTTTGACGAACTTGGCTTCCTGTTCGTCGCGGAGTTCAACAAGCAAGTCCATCATCGCCGTCACGAGATTGGCGAAGGGGCTGTCTTCCTCCAGTCGGAAGGTCTCGAAGAAGTGTTCCTGTCCGAGCTGACCGTCGAGTTCAACTTCATCGAGGCGGTCAAGAAACGCTGTGACACTCTCGGGGTCACTAATATCCCATTTGGGCTTTTGGAGTGCGGCTTCGAGGTCGGCGGCATCGCTCTCTGTAGCGTCTTCAAGAGAAACCGTGAGAAGTCGAGAGTGACCTTCTCGGCGGTAGATTCGCAGTTCGTCCCCGTTAGTGAGAACACCGTAGTCGGCTTTGAGTTCGTCTACATAGTGGAACAGTTGGTCCTCGTGGGGACCAAGTTCACGACCGCTCGTTTTGAACTCGTAGACCGCTGTGACCGACTCGTTGCTGTCGAGAGTGACGTAGTCCGGACGCCGGTTGTCGGGAAGCGTCCATTCGCTTCGGAGATCGTGTCCGGCTCCCTCGTAACCAAGGAGGGTGTAGAAGTTCTCGTTCAGGAAGGTGTTCTCCACGTCCTTTTCGCTCTGCTCTGTTGAAGAGCGATCTTATCAGCGGATATCACCGGTTTAGAAGGGTGAAGCCGAGGAAATCGAACCTGCCATGGAAATCGATATCCTCGACTTCATCGAGCAGTGTCGTCACCTAGCTAAAC